>JABJEX010000078.1 GCA_018663035.1 Porticoccaceae bacterium | reverse complement strand
GCCAATGTCAGTAGCTGCCGCAGCATAAGGTCTTGGCGGTTAGCTCTGATCCGCAGTGCATGCTCTATAACACTGCAGGCTTTAAGCTGGACCTCGGCACCGAGGGAATAAAAAAAGAAACTGTAGAGAGCCATGTTTCTGGCGATATTAAATTGCCCAAAAATAACCTGAGGTACGCCCTGGTGCAGGGTTAGGGCTTCTATCTCGCGATGATAAGACTGCAACTCGAGCTTTTTACCACCCATCCTTTCTAGGAACAGGTGCTGGGGGTCTATAGAGGTAATATCAGTAAAGGCTTTAAACGAATCCATTCTGGGCTTCCTATCCAATTTATGCTGTTGCAAGCAGCAGGTATCACTTTAGTAGGTGTCATTTAACAGAAAGTAACCTCTCAGTGACTCAGCCTCTGAATCCTTTCAAATGCTAGCTGAAATAAAGATAGTTCGAAAAATTACTGGTTGCAACGCTCTCAGTCAGTTGTCCCCATAGTCACGCAGCAGAGTACAGATTTCTTCGAGCCTGCGACCAGTTGCGGCACTAAACCGACCCATACTGATAAACCCATGGGTGCAGTCTGGGAGATGCCTGTGTTGAATATTGACCCCTGCCTGCTTGAGCCTCTCCGCCATGGCTAGGCCCTGATCTCGCAGCACATCGTATTCTGCTGTTACAAGCAATGTATCAGGAACGCCCTGCATATCAGCCTTGGCCATGGGGCTAATACGCTCTACCAAATCCTGGTTGTCACGGTTAATACTGGATTGACGGAATAGATTGACCACAGCTTCTGTTAGCAACAGACCTTTACCGTAGAGGCGCAGTGACTCTGACTGCTGATCCATATCTACCCAGGGATAGAGCAAAAACTGAAAACTGGGCACTGCTTTCAGTGCACTGGCCTCCTCTAGGTCCATAGTTTGCATGGCCAATACCGCGGCTAAGTGGCCGCCAGCACTATCGCCGCCAACACCTAGAACCGTGTCCTGAAAACCGAGCTCAGCTGCCTGATCTACTACCCAGTTCCAGACACCTAGGCCGTCGAGAATCGGCGCTGGCAAGGGGCTTTCAGGGCAGAGGCGGTAGTCCACAGCGACAATATTTATCGCTGCCCGACTGGCCAACAGACTACAGAATCCATGGTGGCTTTCAAGGCCGCCAATCACATAGCCGCCCCCATGAAAATACACCATGGTTAGTCTGGGCTGCGCATTAATGGGACGGTAGATTCTAATGGGGATCTGGTTAGCCTCCAGGGTAACCTGAAGATCTGTAGTACTGACATCTCTTTGGTTGCCGCTTCCAAACCACCGATCATAGGCATCATAGCCCTTGCGCATACCTTTGAGAGGCATATTGTGAAAACCCGGGCCAATATTGCCTAGGGTGCAGAGAATGCGCTGTCCGGTAATAAGTTTCATTATCTAGACTCGGCAAATAGTTGGTTGTCTGATTGGTGGACTGGACCTACGGCGAAGATCATTGGACGGCTCCTAATTATAATTATTGGCATGCTTTACGGCGCAGTTTTATTGCAAATTACCCCAAAGATCTTTCCTTGGCAATGGCGCTGGTGACCAGCCAGTTTTACTCTCAAAGGCTAACTAAACCATGGAGATAAGTGTAAACTACGGGCCTTCAGAATAGCGAAGCAGTTTCATGTCTCAATCCGTTCCAGCTAGCCTCAAGCCCTCGACCCCATTGGATCGAAAATTCTGTGTGGCACCTATGCTCGACTGGACCGATCGCCACTGCCGCTACTTTATGCGTCTGATTAGTCAGCACGCAGTGCTGTACACCGAGATGATTACCACCGGTGCCATTCTCTACGGCGACACAGACTATCACCTGGCCATGAACTCTGCGGAGCACCCAGTCGCGCTGCAATTGGGTGGCAGTGACCCCATCGATCTAGCCAAAGCCTGTGTACTGGCCCGCCAGTACGATTATGCAGAGATCAACCTTAACTGCGGCTGTCCCAGTGACCGAGTGCAGAATGGCATGTTCGGCGCTGTGATGATGAAGAACGCCCAGATAACCGCCGACTGTATCGCGGCTATGCAGGATGCTGTTGATCTGCCAATTACTGTGAAGCATCGGATTGGCGTGGATGACTTTGATAGTTATGACTTTCTGTGCGAGTTTGTGAGTACTGTGGCCAAAACCGGCTGCACAACATTTCTTGTTCATGCACGCAAAGCTTGGCTTAAAGGCCTGAGCCCAAAACAAAATCGTGAGATACCAGAGCTAAACTACGATCGCGTGTACCAGCTCAAACAAGACTTCCCTGACCTTGAAATCATTATTAATGGCGGCGTGACCACATTGGCGCAGTCTCACGAACATCTCAAGCATATTGATGGCGTGATGGTCGGTCGCGAGGCCTATACCAATCCATACTTGCTGGCCAGTGTGGACCAGCAGATCTACGGTGCATCCCAGCCTCTTGTCAGTCGCGAAAAAATCGCTGAAGCCTTCCTTGATTATGTGGATAATGAACTCCGAAAAGGGACTAAGTTGCAGGCTATGACCAGACACATATTGGGGCTTTATCACGGTATGCCAGGGGCCAGACAGTATCGAAGGCACATCAGTGAAAATGCCTACAAACCAGATGCAAGTATTGATGTATTAACCACAGCATTAGCTAAAACAACAGGACTCTGATCTCCATGACTAACAAAAGCAAGCTAGCTCAACTCAAAGAAATGACCACCGTGGTTGCCGACACTGGCGATTTTGATGCCATAGCCCAATACTCGCCTGAGGATGCAACGACCAACCCTTCTCTGTTGCTAAAAGCTGCGCAAATGCCTGCTTATCGTGGCCTTGTTGATGGAGTCATTCAGTCTGTTACCAGTGGCAATCTGTCCTCTGACGAACAGCTTTCAGCCTGCATGGATAGACTGGCTGTGGGTTTTGGAGAGAAAATCCTCGAGACAATTCCCGGCCGGGTCTCTACCGAAGTTGACGCTCGACTGTCCTTCGACAGGGATGGCTCGATTGCCAAGGCGCGCCAGCTTATTGCACTCTATGAGCAAGCTGGTATTGCTAAAGAGCGCGTTCTGATCAAAATGGCTTCTACCTGGGAAGGTATTAAGGCCGCTGAGCAGTTAGAAAAAGAAGGTATCAACTGCAATCTGACGCTGCTGTTTAACTTTACTCAGGCAGTGGCCGCTGCAGATGCGGGTGCCTATCTAATTTCACCTTTTGTTGGTCGTATTCTCGACTGGTACAAAGCCAATACTGATCTCAGCGATTATGCGCCATCAGATGATCCAGGCGTGCAGTCAGTGACTCGTATCTACAACTACTACAAGCAACAGGGCTATAACACTGTAGTGATGGGTGCGAGCTTCCGTAATACCGACGAAATTACCGAGTTGGCCGGCTGTGACCGCTTAACGATTAGCCCCCAGTTGCTCCAGGCGCTAGATGATGACTATGGTGTCCTTGAGCGCAAATTAAACCCTGCCGACACAGGTGACAAGATTCACTACCAGATGGGTGGTGAGGCTGCCTTCCGCTACGAACTCAACGATGATCCTATGGCCACAGAAAAGCTGTCTGACGGTATTCGCGCCTTTGTAGCAGATCAAATTAAGCTGGAAACCTGGCTGCGAGATATCCAGTAATGATTGATCGCATCAAGAGCTTTTTTGCCAAAAATGTTCTCGAGCCAGAAGAGACAGTAGCTAGCGAACAGCTTGCTACTGCCGCTCTGCTCGTGGAAGTTATGGTGATTGATGGCAATCTGGACGGACAGGAACTGGCGTCCATCAGCCAAACGCTGTGCGATATTTTGAGCCTTGAAGCCGAGCAGGTTGATGAGCTGTTGCGCCTGTCTAGGGAAGAAGTGGCGGAAGCGACTTCGCTATATCAATTTACCCGCGAAATAAATCAGCACTTTGAGCTCGACAAAAAGATGGATCTTATGACTGCCCTGTGGCGGGTAGCCTACGCCGATGGGCTTCTGGATAAGCATGAAGAGGGAATTATTCGCCGAATCGCCGATCTGCTGCATATTCGCCACAATGAATATATCCGCTGTAAACTGGCAGCCCGAGATAACGACTGACGGCCAGCCGCTTAAACTCTCGACTAGATTGGCGCCAACCCAGACTCCACATCCGCATTTTGACCGCGGTGACGAAGGTAGTGATCCATCAGCGTAATCGCCAGCATGGCTTCAGCAATCGGCACAGCGCGAATGCCCACACAGGGGTCGTGGCGACCAGTGGTAATTACCTCGGCGGATTCACCAGCGGTATTAATCGACTGCCCCGGAATACGAATACTTGAGGTTGGTTTAAGCGCCAGATGGGCGACAATATCCTGACCTGAGGAAATCCCCCCCAATACACCACCGGAGTTATTGGACAAAAATCCATTGGGCGAAAGTTCATCGCGATGTTCTGTACCCTTCTGAGCCACCACATCAAATCCGGCTCCAAGCTCAACACCTTTAACCGCATTGATCCCCATCAGGCTGTGAGCCAGCTCGGCATCCAGTCGATCAAAAATAGGCTCGCCCAGTCCCACTGGCATATTTTTGGCGACAACCGTGACCTTAGCGCCTACCGAGTCTCCCTCTTTATTGAGTGCCTGCATATAGGTTTCCAAAACTGGCACCTTAGCGGCATCAGGGAAAAAGAACGGATTATTTTCGATCTCTGCCTGATCAAAGCTCTCTGCCGCTATTGGGCCAAGCTGTGAGACGTAGCCAAAAATCTCGATCCCCAAGCGTTCTTTGAGATACTTTTTGGCAATGCCCCCAGCGGCTACACGCATAGCGGTTTCACGAGCTGAGCTGCGCCCACCACCGCGATAATCGCGCTCACCGTATTTTTGATGGTAGGTATAATCTGCATGAGAAGGTCTAAATAAGTCTTTGATTTTACTATAATCTTTAGACTTCTGATCTTTATTTTCGATGATCATGCCAATTGCAGCACCAGTAGTTCTGCCCTCAAATACACCGGAGAGAATTTTTACTTCATCGTCTTCTTTGCGCTGTGTGGTATAGCGAGACTGACCGGGCTTACGGCGATCTAGATCCGGCTGTAAATCAGCGGCACTAATCTCTAATCCCGGAGGGCAGCCGTCAACAATACAGCCGATCGCCAGACCATGACTTTCGCCAAAACTGGTGACAGTAAAAAGTTTTCCGATGGAATTTCCCGACATAGCGCTCTCTAGTTCAACAGGCCAACAATAGTTTGGAGGCGATTATACGCATCTTAAAAAAAAGATTCTCGGTGTTCGGATAACTGTTCTTTGGTCAGCACAAACACGCCGGCGTCGCCCTCTGAAAACTCGAGCCATAAAAAAGGGACTTTGGGAAACGCCTTTTCTAATGCGACCCATGAGTTACCTACCTCAACTACCAATACCCCAGCCTCCCCCAGGTACTCGAGGGCTTCGCGCAATAACCGCCGTGTAAAATCCAGGCCATCGTCACCAGAGGCAAGGGCCAATTCAGGCTCATGCTGGTATTCATCGGGCATCTCGGCGAGATCTCTAGCATCCACATAGGGCGGATTGCTAACAATCAGGTCAAATGTCTCACCTGCAAGCCCAGCGAAAAGATCTGACTGCACGGCACGGACTCGCGAATCCAATTCATGCTCAGCAATATTTAGCTGCGCTATGGATAGAGCCTCTGGGGAAATATCGCTGACTACCACATCGGATGCTTCGAAAGCATAGGCACAGGCAATTCCAATGCACCCACTGCCACAACAGAGATCCAGAATGCGCTGTGGTTCTTGATCACACCAGGGGTAAAAGCGGTTAAACACCAGCTCTGCAATTGGCGATCGAGGGATTATTACCCGTTGATCAACAGTAAAGGGTAAGCCACAGAACCAGGCTCGGCCTGTTAGATAAGGTGCCGGGATTCTTTCTTCGATACGTCTTTTGTAAAGTGCAAGCACAGCAGATTGTTGAGTTGCACTCAGCGGATGACCGAGAAGTGATCGATCGGCATCTGGGGGCAAATCGAGCACATGAGAGAGTAAATAGACAGCCTCATCCCAAGCATTAGTCGTGCCATGGCCAAAGTAAATCTGCGCCTCATTAAACAGCTTTTCGCCTCTTACAAGCATGGCTTCGACCGTTGTGGTCTCAGGGTTATCTAGTAGATCGGTCATTTGTCCTCCAATAGTGGAGTATTTTACGCGGGAAACTAGCAATGGTCTGTAGTTTGTTGGAAAATATAAATCACACAAAATGATAAGGTTTAAACAGGGACTACCATGAGAGACCAATACCAAAAAATAATCGAAAGTACTGGCGAGGACATATCTCGCGCCGGCCTACTGGATACACCGGATCGCGCAGCTAAGGCCTTTGCCTACCTCACCAGCGGCTACGATATGGATATTAAGCAGGTCATTAATGACGCCCTGTTCCCCTCCGACTCTGAGGAAATGGTGATTGTTAAGGATATTGAGCTGTTTTCTCTGTGCGAACATCATCTTCTGCCCTTTATAGGCAAATGCCATGTTGCTTACATTCCCAACGGTCAGGTACTCGGGCTTTCAAAGGTCGCGCGCGTGGTAGATATGTTTGCTCGTCGTCTGCAGATTCAAGAAGCTCTGGCACAGCAAATCGCCTCGACCATTCAAGAGGTGACTCAGGCTCTAGGTGTGGGTGTGATTGTTGAGGCCAAGCACATGTGCATGATGATGCGCGGTGTTGAGAAGCAGAACTCCTCGATGAAAACCTCGGCTATGCTGGGAACCTTCCGCAGCGATCAGGCTACGCGAACAGAGTTTTTAACCCTGCTGAATGACCACTAAACTGGCATAGATCAACCTGTCGGCACATTGTTATAAAGGTCAAAAAGGTTATAAAGGTCAAAAAG
>JABJEX010000077.1 GCA_018663035.1 Porticoccaceae bacterium | reverse complement strand
GCCAATGCGCTGGGCTGCAAGATGGAATATAGCCATCCTTCAGAGATTATGGATGAGATTGCGCGCCTAACTCCAACCTTTAATGGTGTGTCCTATGAGCGTCTAGAGCAACTGGGCAGTATCCAGTGGCCCTGTAATGACAATACCCCGGATGGCACGCCGATTATGCATATCGACGAATTTGTGCGGGGTAAAGGCTTCTTTGCCATGACTGAATATGTGCCGACCACCGAGCGAGCCAACCGCAAGTTTCCACTGTTGCTAACCACTGGCCGTATTCTGTCCCAGTACAACGTAGGCGCCCAAACCAGACGCACAGATAATAGCGAATGGCACGGCGAAGACCTGCTGGAAATCCACCCTCATGATGCTGAAGAGCGCGGTATTAATCAGGGAGATTGGGTTGGCATTAATAGCCGAGTAGGGGACACGGTACTGCGTGCCAATATTACCGAGCGAGTAAAACCCGGGGTGGTGTACACCACCTTCCACCACCCAGTTTCCGGTGCCAATGTGATCACTACGGATAACAGTGACTGGGCCACCAACTGTCCAGAGTACAAGGTGACCGCAGTGCAGCTGAGTAAAGTGACCGAGCCCTCCAATTGGCAGGCGCGGCAAAAATCCTTTGATAAGCAACAGCAAGGCTTATTAGAAGAAGCACGGCACTAACCATGGCAGCCGCTGGTTCAGATAAGGTCAGTCGAGTTATCTGGGAAGACAGCGGTATTGTCGAGGGCACAGACTGGGTGGCCACAGAGACCGCCGTGGCCTTGGTGTATAACGGCATCTCCCATGTGGTGATGATGGCAACGCCCCATAATCTAGAAGATTTTGCCCTGGGGTTTAGCCTAAGCGAAGGGATTCTAAACTCCCCCAAACAGCTACTGGATTGCGAAGAAATCGTTACTGATCAAGGTATAGAACTGGCACTCAGTATCACCGCTGAACCCTTTGCCGCGTTAAAAGAACGCCGCCGCAATTTAGTAGGGCGAACCGGCTGTGGACTCTGTGGTGCTGAATCTCTAGAGCAGGCTATTACCAAACCAAACAAGATTGATACAGAGCTGACGGTTAGTCATAAAGCCCTGCAGCGAGCCATAGCAGGGTTGGGCGGTGAGCAACAGTTGCAGCAACAGACTGGCGCAGCCCACGGCGCGGCCTGGTGTAGCCCAGAGGGCGAGATAAGAATTTTGCGGGAAGATGTGGGCCGCCATAATGCCCTAGACAAATTATTGGGTGCAATTAGTAAGCAAGAACAACAGCCGGGTTTTGTGTTGGTCACCAGCAGAGCTAGCTATGAAATGGTGGCCAAAACCGCCAGCGCCAATATCCCCATACTAGCAGCAGTATCGGCGCCAACCTCTCTTGCTATAGAGTTGGCAGGGCAGTCAGGTTTAACCCTGGTGGGGTTTTCTAGAACAGGCCGTCATGTGGTTTATACCAATGGCCACCGGCTTACAGACGTTAAAAAGTAGAAGAGTACAGCATGTCAGAATCCAAAATTGAACGCCTAGTTAGCATGGTCAATCAGATCGCCCTAAATATGAGCGCTAATGGCGACGATCAAATGGTCGCCGATCAGGTGGCCCAGCATCTGGAAAAATTTTGGTCACCGCCCATGAAAAACCTTATTACTGAACAGCCAGTGGGCACTGATTTAGGGCTCACGCCAATTGGGCAGTTGGCGGTTCAGAATCTCTCAGTCATACAGCAAAGTAAGCGCGCTTAATCTCCTCCTCGATGGGAACCAAAATGGGTTTGTAGCTATCCGAACGCAGGCAACGGATGGGTTGTTGAAATCGCTCAGATATTCCAACTCGGTATTCTGTCAGCAACAGCTATGCAATATACCCAAGAAGTTACTCAAAGAGGGCGCTTTGCGCGGTATCTGAAGCTAGTGTTTATTGCCTCTTACATCGATTTTTTTGCGCCATGTTGACGGGCTAGTACTCATAAAAACCCCTATTGCAGTTTGAACACTGTTTTCAACGAATATAGGTCTGGTGATCTATTTGGCTATTGGTGCTGGCTAAGTTACTCTTACGGTCAAGACCCAGCACAAGTTGTTATCGATGGCTAAAGCAGACGCATTTATTCCCTTAGACTTTTCCCCTCTGGACGAGCAGGTTATGCAGGCCCGGGCCCAAGCCTTTTACCAGCAAATGGCCAAGCGTCGTTCGGTGCGCGATTTCTCTGATCAACCTATTCCTCCCTCTGTACTCGAGCATGCCATTTTGGCGGCGGGCTCTGCGCCCAGCGGTGCCAATATGCAGCCCTGGCATTTCGTGGTTGTTCAGGACCCGTGGGTTAAGAAAAAGATTCGCCAAGCCGCTGAGGTGGAGGAACGCGAGCTATACGAGAATCGCGCGTCGGAGGAGTGGCTCGATGCGCTGGCGCCTCTTGGTACTGATGCCAACAAACCCTTTTTGGAAACTGCCCCGGCATTGATTGCTATTTTTCTGAAGAAATCTACTATTGATGAAGATGGCACCAAGCATAAGAACTACTATACGTTCGAGTCTGTGGGTATTGCGACGGGCATGTTAATTACGGCATTGCACCAGGCAGGGCTGGCGACTCTCACCCATACTCCCAGCCCTATGAAGTTCTTGAGTGAAATTCTTGAACGCCCCAGCCATGAGCGACCGTTTTTGCTATTGGTGGTGGGTTATCCGGAAGAGGGTGCCTTGGTGCCGGATATTAAGCGCCTGCCGCTGGAGAAGATTGCCACCTTTTTGTAATAGGCTGTGGGGTTTTTATTGCGTTTGTATGGCATTCAAGGTCGTTTAAATCGTGTAATAGCCCGCTAGACTTTGCCATAATGCACAGCTATTCAGCCCAATTATGGTTATTGCAGCCTATGTCGCACCCAACTCACCTAACCCATCTTAACGCCAGCGGCGAAGCCCATATGGTCGATGTGTCTGATAAAGCAGATACGGCTCGCACTGCTGTGGCCCAGTCGCAGGTCGAGTTAACCCCAAATATTGTGGCTGCTATTACCGACAGCAGCCTACCTAAGGGCGATCTGTATGCCACAGCCAGAATTGCGGGTATTCAGGCAGCTAAAAAGTGCAGTGATCTAATTCCTCTTTGCCATCCATTGCCTCTATCCAAAATTACTCTGGATATTGAGCTGCAGGGCCAGACTCTGGTCATTACCGCTCTGTGCAAAACCACTGGCAAAACCGGTGTTGAGATGGAGGCCCTAACGGCGGCCTCTGTGGCGGCGCTAACGGTGTACGATATGTGTAAGGGCATTGATAAAGGCATGGTTATTAATGCCACTAAGCTGCTCAATAAAACCGGCGGCAAGTCCGGCGACTGGTCTGCTGGGGCTTAATATGATCAAGCTATTGTTTTTTGGCCGCTTGGGCGATTTTGCTGAGGGTGTAGCGCCCAATATTGAAGCCAGGGCAGATTTAACGCCTGCCAAGATTCGTGATCTGCTGGCGGCAGACCATCCAGCTTTATTTGCCGAGCTATCTCAGCCCCAGGTGCTGATCTCGCTCAACCAGATGATTGTAGGTTGGGAGCAGCCGGTTTTCGATGGCGCTGAGCTGGCATTTTTGCCGCCGGTCACTGGGGGTTAAAGATTTATGAAACCCAGTATTCGTATTCAAACTCAAGACTTTGATCTCGGGGCAGAGTACAAGCTACTGCGCCAGTTGGATGCTGCGGTCGGTGCTGTGGTTACCTTTACTGGATTGGTTCGCGACCTTGAAAAAAATGCTGTTATAAAGTCCCTGACATTGCAGCATTACCCTGGTATGACTGAGTCTCTGTTGCAGGAAATTGTCGATCAGGCCGCTGCGCGCTGGGATCTGATTGGCCTCACTGTTATTCACCGGGTAGGCGAGTTATTACCCAGCGATCAGATTGTATTTGTCGGTGTGGCCAGTCAGCACCGCGCCGATGCCTTTGAGGCGGCTCAGTTTGTGATGGATTATCTTAAGACCAAAGCCACCTTTTGGAAGAAGGTTGATCAGGGTGATCAACAGCATTGGGTGGAGAGCAAAGACAGCGACCAGACGGCAAGTCAGCGGTGGCAGACCCATGACTAATGTGGATGGCGTTATTTTGGCTGCGGGCCGCTCTAGCCGCATGGGCGCAATAAATAAGCTTCAAGTGCCGTTATCGGGTCGTACCCTGTTGGAGCATGCCAAGGATAATCTGGGGCCCCAGGTGGACAGGTTATTGGTGAACGGTGATACAAAACTCTGTGGTGCAGCGGCTTTCGCCGATAAGATTGCGGGGTTCAAGGGGCCTTTAGTGGGGCTTTACAGTGCATTGACCAGTGAGCAGCTGTCCAGTGCCGAATATTTGATGATGGTGCCCTGTGACGGCCCATTTATGCCTGATAATCTGGTGGAGGCCCTGTATCAAAAGATTGTACAGACAGATGCAGATATTGCCTGTATAAGCTACCAAGGCTTTGCTCAGCCGACGTTTTCTCTCTGGCACAAGCGAGTGAGGCCAGCGATTGAGCAGGCATTATTGATCGAGGAAAATGGTGGTTTTAAGCCTTTATTGGGGAGCTTGAACTCGGTGTACTTGGATTGGCCAGAGCAGGCTATTAATCCGTTTTTTAATATTAACACGCCAGAGGATCTGGCCAAGGCGGAGCGACTGTTATGTCTTTAAGCGACAGTCAGTTTATGCGCTACAGCCGTCATCTGCTGATGGACGATATTGGTGAGCAGGGTCAGCAGAGGCTGCTTAACGCCCATGTATTAATTGTGGGTATGGGTGGCTTGGGCTGTCCGGTCAGTCTCTATTTGGCGGCGGCTGGTCTTGGTGGTTTGACACTATGTGATGGCGATACTGTGGATCAATCCAATCTTCAGCGGCAGATTCTGTATACGCCAGAGGATTATGGCAAACCCAAGGCCCTCTGTGCGCAGCAACGACTATTGGCTTTGAACCCAGATATTGAGGTTAATATCTTTACCGAAGAGTTATCGCCTGCGACGTTGGCCCCCAGCTATGATCTAGTGGTGGATTGCACTGATAATCTAGCGACGCGACAACAACTAAATGCCTATTGTTTTGCTCAAAAAATTCCCTTTGTCAGCGCCTCAGCTCTGGGTTGGGAGGGTCAGCTGGTGGCCTTTGATTTTGCTGCGAGTGGCAATCTGTGCCTAAACTGCATTATCGATAAAGAGTCGGCAGAACCCCTATTAAATTGTAGTAACTCTGGTGTGGTGGGTCCTGTGTTAGGCGTCATGGGTAGCTTGCAGGCCACGACGGCGATACGAATATTGGTAGGATATTTTAAACAGCATGGTCGGGTTCAGCGTTATGATGGCAAGAGCGGTCAATGGTTGACGCTGAACGCCAAAGCTAATCCCCAATGCGATATCTGCGGTGTTAGGTGAACGACTGAATTAAAGAATTGAAGAGCAAAAGAATAAAAGGAGCAACAAATCGTGGCATCTGATCCATCTGCCCCAAGACGTTTTGTCAAAATAGCGATATTGACCATATCCGACACCCGCACGCTGGACACTGATAGCAGTGGAGCCTACTTACAACAGGCGCTTGAAGATGAGGGGCATTATCTAGCCGACCGAAAACTGGTTATCGATGATGTTTATCAGATGCGCGCGGTGGTCTCGGCTTGGATTGCAGACCCGCAGGTGGAGGTTATTCTTACCACTGGCGGTACTGGGTTTACTGGTCGCGACAGTACACCAGAGGCACTGTCTCCACTGTTTGATAAGCATATCGAGGGCTTTGGTGAGCTGTTTCGGCAACTCTCTTACGAAGAGATAGGCACATCGACGGTGCAGTCGCGCTGTTTGGCCGGGCTGTCGAACAATACGGCTATTTTCTGCGTGCCCGGGTCCACCGGAGCCTGCAAGACTGCCTGGAATGGCATTATCCGACAGCAGTTAGACAGTAGTTTTCAACCCTGTAATTTTGTGCAGCATGTGCGCAAAAAGTCGTCTTGATGCTAACCGTTGCTGAGGCTGTAGAGCAGCTTATTCAAAGCGCTCAGCCCATCGTCGAAGAACGTCATCGCTCCGCTGTGCAACGGGTTCCGCTATTGCAGAGCCTGGGTCGCGTTCTGTCATCAGATATCACGGCTGCAGTGGATGTGCCGCCCGCTGCAAATAGCGCGATGGATGGCTATGCATTTTGCGTGGCTGAGGCCGAGGCAAATAATTGGCTGCTGCCAGTGTCCCAACGCATTCCTGCGGGCAGTGCGCCCAGCTCTCTGGCCGCAGGAACAGCTGCGCGTATTTTTACCGGAGGTGAAATACCCAGGGGTGCAGATACTGTGGCAATGCAGGAGGTCTGCACAGAACAGAGCGGCGCAGTGCGTATTGAGGGTAGGTTTTCGGCCGGTGATAATCTGCGTCCTCAGGGGCAAGATATACAGGCCGGGCGGGTTATTTTATCCGCAGGCCATAGGCTAAGGCCCCAAGAGATGGGGCTGTTGGCATCGGTGGGCATTGACTCAGTAGCTGTTTATAAGCCCCTTAAGGTAGGTATTTTTTCCACTGGGAATGAGTTAGTGGATCCCGGTACGCCTTTGCAGCCTGGTCAAATCTATAACTCTAACCGCGCTACACTGACGGGCTTAATCCAATCCCTAGGCATGGAGGTGGTAGATCTGGGTTCGGTACCTGATCGTCCGGAGGCCACTGAACATATCCTTAAAAAAGCGGCAGCCCAGGCAGATATTGTCCTTAGTGCTGGTGGTGTCTCTGTGGGTGAAGAAGACCATATTAAAGGCGCGGTAGAAAAGATTGGTCGCATCGAATTTTGGAAGCTGGCAATTAAGCCCGGTAAACCGCTGGCTTTTGGTAGCCTTTTGGGTAAGCCTTTTATTGGCCTGCCTGGTAATCCAGCCTCGGTATTTGTCACCTTTATGATACTAGCACGGCCGTTTTTGCTGGCCTGTCAGGGCAGCCGACACAGCTCTCAGCTGTTTGTAAAAGCTCAGGCGAAGTTTAGTAAGCCGGGCGAGACACGGGAGCTGTATCTGCGCGGGCGACTGACTGCTGAGGGCGTCGAAATACATCCCAATCAGAGCAGTGGTGTTTTGTCTTCGGCCTGCTGGGGTGAAGTCTTTGTCAGACAAGTCAGTGGTGTAAGCATCCAACAGGGCGATTGGGTTGATGTGTTACCCTATCAGCCTTAGTCACAGGTATTAGCGAGAATAGCTTGAGTTCGACCCTGCTTTCAGATCCTTTCGGCCGCGATATTAATTATCTTCGCCTGTCGGTTACCGATCGCTGTAATTTGCGCTGCACCTACTGCATGGCAGAGGATATGACCTTTCTGCCGAAGCAGCAGATCCTCTCTTTGGAAGAGCTGCGAGATATGGCGACGGCCTTTGTAAATTTGGGTGTTCGAAAAATTCGCCTCACTGGCGGCGAGCCATTGATCAGGCGAGATATTCTTAAATTAGTGGATGCGCTGGCCTCTCTCTCTGGTCTCGATGAACTGACCATGACCACCAATGGTGTCATGCTACCTAGTATGGCCCAGCCCCTTAAAGATGCAGGTATGTCGAGGGTTAATATCAGTATCGACAGCCTAAAGCCTGAGCGATTTAAGCAGCTGACTCGGGTGGGGAATCTCTCGGAGGTGGTGGCTGGAATTCACGCGGCTGCTGCCGTTGGCTTTGACCGAGTCAAACTTAATGCGGTGATTCTTGCTGGCTTTAATGATGACGAGGTGTTGGATTTGGCGCGCTTTGCGGTGGATCAGGGGATGGATATTTCCTTTATTGAAGAGATGCCTCTGGGCGAAATATCCTCACATCAAAGGGTGAATACTCAGGTAACCAGCCAACATATTCGAGAGCAACTCGAGGCTGAATTTAGCCTAGTCGATAGTACCGAGACTACAGGAGGCCCATCTCGCTATGTGCAGGTGGCCAATAGCGCCTCAAAAATTGGCTTTATCTCGCCCATGTCGAATAACTTCTGCGAGTCCTGTAATCGTGTGCGCTTAACGGCAGAGGGGCGGCTTTTGCTCTGTTTGGGCAACGAGCACAGCGCTGATCTAAGAGAAATTATTCGTGGTTATCCCGGTGATATTGCACGCCTGCAAGCCGCCATTCTCAAGGCGATTGAAAGCAAACCTGAGAGGCATTACTTCGATCCTGAGCAGGTGGATATTGTGCGCTTTATGAATATGACCGGAGGCTGAGTTAGGTGGCCGAGTTTTTCGCGCTGCAATACAGCCTTTGGTTATTAGCCGCCATTCTGCTGATGGCTGTGCTCTATTCTTCAGTAGGCCATGGTGGCGCGTCTGGGTACTTGGCGGCAATGGCGCTCTGGGGATTGGCTCCGGCTGAGATGCGTCCTGCTGCGCTGCTCATGAATATTCTGGTCACCTGCTGGCTGTTGTACCGTTTTCGACCCTACAAATTAATGCCTCAGGGGCTCTTCTGGCCTCTGGTTATAGCCTCAACGCCCATGGCTTTTATAGGTGGCATGGTTAAGATTGATGCCTCGGCCTACCGGATATTAGTGGCTCTTTTGCTACTTATCGCGGCGGCGCGCATGCTAAGCGTCACCCGTGAATCAATAGTTAGCCGGCGGCCTCAGTTGCCCATCGTTTTGTTGGTAGGCGGAGCTTTGGGTTTTGCAGCGGGACTCACTGGTATTGGTGGTGGAGTGTTTCTCAGCCCGATTCTGCTGATATTTGGATGGTGCAGTATGCGCCAGAGTACCGCTGTTGCGGCTGGGTTTATTCTTTTAAATTCTGTAGCTGGTCTGGCGGGATATTTGCTCAGTGACCAGAGCTGGCCTCTGGGCACAGGCTGGCTGCTTTTACCTGCCTTTGCAGGATGTCTGCTGGGTGCCGAATTGGCGTCCTCTAAAGCCTCTTCACTGGTTTTACAAAGGCTGCTGGCTGCTGTCTTGGTCATCGCTGTAGTAAAAATGCTCTACACGGCACTGCTGTGAACTACTAGTTACCCTTTAACTAGTAGTTGAGTATGTTATTCTTCTGCAAAGTATAACTATTGAACCCCTATGCAGCTGCGATGAATTCGATCAATATAAAAACTGTAGCCTCGCCATTTTCCAAGGGGTTTCAGCACCAGCTTAAGTTTCAGTCAATTCTGTCTGAAGCGGCGCAGCTGTTTAATTGGCAGGGCTCGCGGGCCACGACGCTCGCCGATATTGCGGGCAGCATGGAGCTGACCAAAACCTGCGTCTACTACTATGTAAAAACCAAAGAAGACCTAATCTATCAATGCTATGTGGCCAGCTGTGATATGTGGTTATCCAGAGCACAGAAGGCTTCTGATCTGCCCGCCACAGGTCTAGAAAAAATTATCGCTATGGTGAAGGGGCACTTTTATCAATACATAGATACCCTAGAGAGCAAGGCTCCACACTTTGCAATGCTCACCGAAGTATCCACTCTAAACAGGGCCCATGCCGATGATATAGGCAGGCGCTGGGGCAAGGTTTTTGATCTCTGCACTGCGATGGTTAAGCAGGGCATTGATGAGGGCGAAATCGAAGATTTGGATGCCACTATTATCGCTTCTGGCATTTTCTCAGTGCTTCAGTGGTTTCCCGTTTGGCTCAATCGCTCTCATGTGGCTCAGGCAGATGCAGTGATAGAGGGTGTTTTAGATATTTTAGTAAATGGCATGGCAGCACAGAATCACCAA
Organism: Porticoccaceae bacterium; assembly: GCA_018663035.1. Taxonomy (GTDB): domain Bacteria; phylum Pseudomonadota; class Gammaproteobacteria; order Pseudomonadales; family Porticoccaceae; genus HTCC2207. The sequence continues at coordinate 8,038 of JABJEX010000077.1, read as the reverse complement.
TTTGATGCGATTGATTTCCCGGCCTTGAATAGCCTGGTGCTGGATAGCTTTGATCGCGGTGTGCAAAACCGCCGCAAGCGAGAAGCCTTTTACCGCGTTGGTTCGATCTACTTTAACCAGAAAGGTTACAAAGGCACCTCGCTGGACGAAATAGCCAGCTCTCTGGATGTCACTAAAGGTGCGTTTTATTACCATATAAAAAATAAAGAAGAGCTGCTTTACCAGTGTTTTAATAGAACGCTAGATGTCGAAGATCTTCTGCTAACTAAGGTGGGAGCCACCCAGGCGACTGGGTTAAAAAAAATCGAGCTGTATCTGCGCTATCTGTTTAACGTGCAGTTTACTGAGGAGGGGCCTCTGATTCGCTACCGCGCGCTACCGTCCCTTGACGAAGAACACCGCAAAGCTATTTTAAAGGCCACAAAGCGCAATAGCTCAGGTTTGGGGGCCTATATTCGCGAAGGGTTTGACGACAACACATTGCGTGATATTGACGCGGATATAGCTCAGCATGTGCTGTCAGGGGCTGTAGAGGCCAGCCCTGATCTCGCCGACCGGGTGGCAGACTTTGAACAGCACGATCTCTCGGCCACTTATTTTAATCTGTTTATCAATGGGCTTTCTGGAAAACAATAATAACCATAAGAGTTGCAGGCTATGAATGAATTTACTTTTAGCACCGTTGCTGATGTCCTGGTGGGCCCCGGAACCTCAGCTCAGCTGGGTGATATGGCTAGAGGGATGGGGATAACGCGTGCCCTGCTAGTAACAGATCCAGGCATTGTACAATTTGGTCTGCTGGAGAATGCCGAGCAAAATCTGCACAGTAACCATATCGCGTATACCCTATATGCCGATGTGGTAGCTGATCCTCCTGAGGCAGTGGTATTGGGCGCGGTCAAGGCCGCCCAGTCGTTCGGTTGTGATGGCGTTATCGGTTTTGGTGGCGGTAGTTCCATGGACGTTGCCAAACTTTTGGCGGTCTTAATAAAGGGTGAGCAGACACTGCAAGAAATCTACGGTGTCGACCAGATCAGCGGTGGGCGTCTGCCGTTGATTCAGGTGCCCACTACCGCGGGCACTGGCTCAGAGGCAACCATGGTCTCGATCATTACCACGGGCGAGACAACCAAGGCTGGTGTAGTCAGCCGCAGTTTGTTAGCTGACAAAATTATTCTCGATGCCAACCTGACCCTAGGGTTACCAGCTGCTGTAACCGCAGCCACCGGTATTGACGCCATGGTTCACGCCATAGAAGCCTTTACCAGTGTGCGTTTGAAGAATCCGCTGTCAGATATGTTGGCCTGTGAGGCATTAAGACTGATGGCGGGTAATATAGAGACCGCCGTTAAGCAGGGTGATAACATCGAGGCACGCAGTGCCATGCTGTTGGGGGCCATGTATGCCGGACAGGCCTTCGCGAATGCTCCAGTGGCTGCTGTGCATGCGTTGGCCTATCCACTGGGCGGCAATTATCATATTCCCCATGGTCTCAGTAACTCTTTGGTGCTGCCCCATGTGCTGCGCTTTAACGCCCCCCAGGCCTCTGACCTTTATGCTCAGCTGGCGCCGTTAATTCTGCCGGCCACAGAGTTGCCTGATGATCCATTGGCTGTCTCTGAGATGCTTGCTGAGCACTTTTTGGCGCTGGCTGCAGATCTCGGTTTGCAAACCAGATTGCGCGATATGAATATTGCAGAGCAAGACCTTCCTATGCTGGCAGAGCAGGCTATGTTGCAGCAGCGTCTGCTAATTAATAACCCCAGAGATGTCAGCTACGACGATGCGCTGGCTATCTATCAACAGGCATATTAACCATGAGCAATCTCAGCGCGCAGGCCGACAGCCGTGAAGGCTACAGGTATTTCTCTGATATCACCACTAGGTGGATGGACAACGATATCTATGGTCATGTTAACAATGTGGTCTACTACAGTTACTTTGATTCGGTTGCCAATCGCTATCTGATCGAAGAGGGCGCGTTGAATATAGCTCAGGACAGCATTATTGGTTTTGTGGTCGCCTCTAGCTGCGAATATAAGTCGCCAGTTGCATACCCAGAGCTTTTGGATGCTGGGTTGAGAGTGAATAGGATTGGCAACAGTTCGGTGGAGTACGGCATAGGTATCTTTAAAAAAGGTGCTCACAAAGCATCAGCCTACGGTACATTTACCCATGTGTTTGTCGATCGCTCGACCGACAGTGCGGTATCTATACCAGCTAAGATCAGATCGGCATTAGAAGCCGTTTTAATTTAATAACAGTAGTTTTAGGAGGGGTTTTGGAGCTTACCAATCAGGTTGTGGTAGTCACGGGCGGTGCTAGCGGTATTGGCCGCGCACTCTGCGAAAAGTTTGCCGCTGCTGGAGCCAAGGTTGTAGTGGTCGACCTGCAAGCGGAGCGAGCTAAGCAAGTGGCCGCTTCTATTGGTGGTATTAGTCTGGCAGCCGATGTTGGCGTCGAGGCAGATATTCAGGCTGTCGTTGCGGCCACAGAGGCACAGCTGGGCCCCATTGATGTATTTGTCTCCAATGCTGGAGTGTCCTTTGGGGATGCGCCTGGTTGGATGGCGTCCTCAGCCCCTAATGAGCATTGGATGGCTAGCTGGAACGTCAATGTGATGGCCCACGTGTTCGCTGCTCGCGCTCTGGTGCCGGGCATGATTAAACGTGGTGGTGGCTATCTGGTCAATGTGGCATCTGGTGCCTCACTGCTCTGCCAAATTGGCGATGCAGCTTATTCTACAACCAAAACAGCGGCTGTGGGCTTTGCTGAATCTCTGGCCATTACCCACGGGGCTGACAATATTAAAGTCTCTGTGGTCTGTCCTCTGTATGTGGACACTGCAATGACTGCTGGTGGGCGTGGTGTGAGTGGCAACGATAGGGTCATCAGTGCTGAGGAAGCAGCTGATGCTGTATTGGCTGGTATGGCCGAGGAGATCTTTATGATCATGCCGCATCCTGAGCTGAGCAGCTATGCCAGACGCAAAGGGGAGGACTATGATCGCTGGTTACAGGGTATGCGTCAGCTGCGCAGCAGTATGCTTGAGCAGCATCCAGACTATGCGTATAAAGTTTAACTGGTTCCAGTCAATGCAAATACAGCTCTGTTTGATTGTGGTTGCTGTGGTCGGTTGCCTCTGGGTTAGCCAGACTCAAGCCATCGATTATGATGCCTATGATGAAGATGTTGCAGCCCTGCTGTGGGAATTTCAAAATGGCCCCGATAGCAATGTCGCTATCAAACCCTCGGTGCTCGTTTTCAATGATGCTGGTGAGACTGACACCATTATCGATTTTGAGAATGGCTTTGTGCTTGTCAGGGCAATCACGGTTGCACAGTTGCGAGAGGCGATTGTGCAGGTGCTGCTGACCCAGATCGACCCCTCGGTGATCGATGCTAAAACAGCCAGTGATTTCGGGTTGATCAACGACAGGACTCGCAAGCCATTTTTGTGGAAGCAGATCGTCGACCACAGCGGTCAGCCGATTGAGTTTGCCTGGCGGGCGGAGCGCTTTGCACAACATCTTACTCAAAATAGTCAGCCACAGAATGGGCGTTATAAAGTTCGTATTGACATGATTGCGCAGCACAAGGATATTGCTGGCGGAAAATATGTTCAGCTAGCTAAGGCGGCTGGTCGCCAGTACGGTGTGCCGGTATCGCTGATGATGGCGATTATGGAAACCGAAAGTTCTTTTAATCCCATGGCACGCTCAGGCTCCAATGCACTGGGCCTGATGCAGATTAAAGCCGACACCGCCGGCCGAGATTATTTTTCTATTCTCAAAGGCTACCAACATACCCCAAGTGCTAGTTACCTTTACAAACCGAGCAATAATATCGAGGTTGCTGCAGGCTATTTGCATATTTTGGGGAACCGCTATCTGTCAGGTATAAGGCACCCGGAGAAGCTTGAGTACGCGATTATTTCCAGCTACAACGGCGGTGCTGGCAATCTTTGGCGTAGCCTTGATTCCAAGGGCAACAAAGCCAAGTCGCTGGCGCGTATTAATAAGATGTCGGTCTCAGATTTTTACTGGTTTCTCACCCACAAACACATCCGCGCTGAGACTCGTAACTACCTTAAAAAAGTCACCGCAAAGCAGAAAAAATACAGCCATTTATAAAGTGTTTCGCGCTGGTAACCTGCGGATCAGTCGCTGTGTAACCTGATTAGTCCCTCTTGAATGGTGCTGGCCACCAAACGTCCGTCACTGCTAAAAAAGGTACCGCGGCTGAGGCCTCTGGCATGGCTGGAGCGAGGGCTGTCCATAACATAGAGCAACCATTCGTCGGCTCTAAAGCTGTCGTGAAACCAGATACAGTGGTCCAGCGAGGCAGGCTGTAATTTGGGGTTCATAATGCTAACGGCGTGGGGCAGCAGGGAGGTACCCATCAAATTAAAGTCAGAGGCATAGGCCAGCACTGCATTGTGGAGTGACTGAGAGTCATTCTTGGCTAGCTCTGCTATGGAGCCACTGGCTTTGATCCAGACAAGTTGCTCTGCCGGTCGACTGCTGGGGTTCATATAATCGATTGGCTCCACCGAACGCATTTCAATCGGTCTTAAACTAGGGCGGTGTGCTGCTACCTTGGCCTCGGTCTTTGCGGCCAGAGACTTGCGTAACTGAGCCCAGCGTTCGCCGTCATCCTCCAGACCCTCTGGGCCAGCACAGTCAGGCATATCAGCCTGATGACTGAGGCCAGCCTCCGGAATCTGAAAAGATAGCTCAGTATTAAAAATGGCCTTGCCACGCTGAGAGGCCACTACGCGACGGGTAGTGAATGAACTGCCATCTCTAATACCATCGACGGTATAGAGGATTGGTACTGAGGGGTCGCCGGGACGCAAAAAATAGGCGTGTTGCGAGTGCACAATGCGGTCTTCTGGCACAGTATCCTGAGCCGCACGCATTGCCTGAGCGAACACCTGACCGCCAAATACCCGCTTATTGTTGGTCTCTGGGGTTTGGCCGCGGTATATATTCTCGTCGACTTTCTCGAGGCTGAGAATATCGAGTAACTGTTGCAGAGCCTGGCTCATTAGCTATGTCCTTATCTGTGTGATTGGTCTTTATTCGTCGGCTATTTTCACAACAAGTTTGCCAAAATTTTTGCCGCTAAATAGCCAGCTAAAATACTCTGGTGCTCGTGCAAGGCCCTCGACCATGGTTTCCTGGTATTTAAGCTCTCCACTGGCAACCCAGTCCACTAGGGCAGCGTTTGCCGTGGCAAACTCGGCATAGTAGTCGAATACTAGAAAGAATTTGTGCGCTGGTGGGTTGGTTAATTCGCCGAGAATATGGAACGGCGTTCGCTCCTTGTTGATGTCTGGGGAATTGTAATTCGAAATAAAGCCACAGATCGGAACTCTAGCGCCTTGATTGAGCTGTTTGGCCACGGCTTCGGTAAGGGCGCCGCCAACTGACTCAAAGTAGATATCTATACCCCCGGGGCAGGCAGCAGCCAATGCGCTATCAAGATCATCTGCTTTATAGTCGATCACCGCATCGAAGCCGAGTTGATCTTTAACATAGGCACATTTTTCCGGGCCACCAGCCACACCCACCACGTGCAGGCCGAGTTTTTTACCAATCTGGCCAACCACAGAACCTACAGCACCGGACGCCGCTGAAACGACTAGAGTTTCGCCTGCTACGGGTTTGCCTTCAGATTGCAATCCAAAATAGGCCGTGCGACCAGGCATGCCGCAGACACCTAGGTAGGTACTTAGTGGCACTCGGCTGGGGTCTACTCTGTAGGTCATTGGGTCTTTGTCTGCGGAGATAAAATACTCCTGCCAACCTGAGCGACAGCAAACATGATCACCCACCTGATAGAGCTCAGATTTGGACTCAACAATCACTCCAGCCGTCTCCGCTGCCATCACTTCGCCGATCGCAACGGGCTCGGCATAGGACTTAGCTTCGCTCATTCGGCCGCGCATGTAGGGGTCAAGGGACAAATAAAGTACCTTGATTAGTACCTGAGCATCCTCAAGAGGCTGCACAGGGACAGTTTCCAGTCTGAAATTTTCTGCACTGGGCTCGCCTACGGGTCGGCTGGCTAATACGATGCTGTTGTTGCTGTAAATGGTCATAGAGGATCCTCGATCAATGACAGCCTCTGGGTGCGAACCCAATTTAGGGGACCGTAAAGGCCTGTGCTTAATAGCCTTATAAGATAGATAAATACTGGGCTTAAGCGCGTCTATACTTGAAAGTGACAATAACATACTGTAAGTTCAATTGCCTCAAAAGTCTGCCATGATGCTGGTTTTTTAAAGCTGCATTTCGACTCAATAAATTTCGTAACATTACAATATAGCAGGAGCCAAACGTGAGTGACCTACAAGCTTTTCGACAAGAGACTCGGGACTGGTTAGAGGATAACTGCCCGCAGTCTATGCGCAGCCCCTCTGCTGGTGAGGATATGTGCTGGGGTGGCCGCAACTTTGAATTTAGCAGTGAAGATCAAAAGCTGTGGATGGAGCGCATGGGTGCCAAAGGCTGGACAGCACCTGACTGGCCCACTGAATATGGTGGTGGCGGACTTGATCGCGCCCAGAACAAAATTTTAAAAGAAGAAATGGCGCGAATTAATGCTCGCTCACCACTGAGTAGTTTTGGTATCTGGATGATTGGACCTGCACTGCTCAAGTTTGGCTCAGAGGCGCTCAAGCAGCAACATTTACCGCCTATTGTGCGCGGAGAGGTTCGCTGGTGTCAGGGTTACTCGGAGCCTGGTGCTGGTTCAGATCTGGCTGGCTTGCAGTCTAAAGCGGAGGACATGGGTGATCACTTTATTGCCAATGGTCAAAAGGTTTGGACCTCCTATGGTGATAAGGCCGACTGGATGTTTTGCCTGCTGCGCACAGACCCAGATGCCAAAAAACAGTCTGGTATTAGTCTCGCGCTTTTCGATATGGAGACTCCCGGAGTAACCCCTAAGCCAATCAAGCTAATCTCAGGTAGTTCACCGTTCTGCGAGACCTTTCTCGACAATGTGCGCGTGGAAAAAGACCAGATTGTCGGGGAGGTCAATCAGGGTTGGACTATCGCTAAATACCTACTGACCCACGAGCGCGAGATGATTGGTGGAATGGGTATGGCGGCCACTGGAGCCGACAGCCTGGGACAGACCGCGGTTAAGGCCCTGGGAATGACAGAGGGTCGTCTAAACAACCCAATACTGCGTGCGGAGGTGGCCAAGTGGGAGATTGACGGCGCCTGTTTTGCGCTGACGGCAGAGCGCGTTACCGACGAGATCAAGTCCGGTCATGGCGTGGGCGCAACTTCAGCCATGCTTAAATATTACGGTACCGAATTAAACAAACGTCGCTTCGAAACACTGCTTAAAGTCAACGGCAGCAGAGCTATGCTGTGGGACGGCGAAGCCTCCAAAGGCGGCTGGCTGCCGCGTACCTGGTTGCGTACCAAGGGTAATTCTATCGAAGGCGGTACCTCAGAGGTGCAGCTAAATATTATTGCGAAAAATATCCTCGGCTTAGGCTAACAGGGCTCCCAGAGCACTAACAGAATTTAAAGGTATACAACAATGGCATTAGTTTTAAACGAAGAGCAGCAGATGCTCAAAGAGTCGGCACAGGGTTTCCTGAACGAATTTGCGCCAGTGGCCGAGCTGCGCAACCAGCGCGATGCTGGCAGTGAGACTGGCTACGCCGATAATCTTTGGGGACAGATGGCAGAGATGGGTTGGGCCGCTATTTTAGTGCCCGAAGCCTATGGGGGTCTTGAGTTTGGTCATGTGGGTATGGGCCAAATTATTGAGCAGACTGGCCGCACACTGACGGCTTCACCACTGTTTGCCACGGCAGTGCTTGGCGTCACGGCAATCAATAATGCTGGCAATGAAGCGCAGAAGGCACAGTTGCTGGCTGCCATCGCAGCAGGAGAGCTTACCACTGCACTGGCGGTTGATGAGACTGCTCATCATGCACCAGCGCAAATCAGTACCAGAGCCAGCTTAGGCGACGGCGGCTACAGCATTAGTGGCAGTAAATGCTTTGTCG
>JABJEX010000076.1 GCA_018663035.1 Porticoccaceae bacterium | reverse complement strand
TACTTCGTCGGCGGTAAATGTGCCTTCCAGCAGCAGAATAGGCTGGCTGATATTGGCGTCACGCAGGGCAATCGCTTCTTCGATGCAGGCCACTCCAAAGGCGGGGGCCATGGAGGCCAGGGCGGTGGCCACCTCTATGGCGCCATGGCCGTAGGCATTGGCTTTAACCATTGGCATGGTTTTCGAATTAGGAGCCAGAGACTGCGCTAGTGCAAAGTTATTTCGCACAGCGTCTAAGTCAATTCTTGCTACTGTTGGTCGAGACATATTCCCTGATGCTCAGTAATCAAACTTGCCGGCGCTATACAGCGTTTGAGCTCGCAGCCACATATCACCCACTTTGCCGTCGCCAACGGGTGCGCCATCAATTTCTATCACCGGCGCAATCTCTTTGGAGGAGCTAGTAATCCAGACTTCGTCGGCACTGCGCACTTCATCCATGGTGACCACTCGCTCTTCAATGACAATATTGCCATCTTTACGCAATGTGCCGAGCACAATCAATCTGGTGATACCGGCCAGTTTTTGGTTATCCAGCAATGGTGTAATCACCACGTTGTCTTTAACAATAAAGGCGTTGCAGGCACTGGCTTCGGTTAATTCATTATTAGCGTTATAGAGCAGCGTTTCGCCGTGCCCCTTTTCGTAGCCCTGTTGAAAGTGCAGCACATTGCCCAGCAGGGCAGTGGATTTGATCTGGCAGCGATCCCAGCGCAGATCCTGGGTGCTGGTGACCTTGTAAGGCTTGGCCAGGGCCTTGTCTGCCACTGGTGGCGGGGCAATTTCAAAAGCAAAAGCAAATACAGTGGGGGTCACATTCTCTGGAAAGGCATGGAAGCGTTTTGTGTCGGCACCGCGGCTAACATGCAGGTAAATACCCAGATTGCCAGAGCCATTTTCGGCAATTAACCGATGGCAGAGGTCGGCCCATTGCTGCTCTGACCAGTCAAGTTTGATACCCACTGCGGCGAGGCCTTGCTGCATGCGTGCAATATGGGGTGCAAAGCCAACCATTTTGCCTGCGTAAGACGGCACTACTTCATAGATGCCGTCTCCAAAAAGAAATCCTCGATCCATTGGCGATATTTTGGCTTCCTCTAGCGGGAGGTACTGGCCATCTAAAAATGCGATGCTCATATTGATGCTCTGTTAAAAACTAACCTGGGTATATGTCAAAAAATGGTATCAGCGACACTCTGGGTAAGCAAAGTTAATTGCCCTGCAATTTTCGTTAAAATAAGCGCTGGCGGCAATAACTCTTATTGGTAAGGTTATTTGCAATAAATTCTTTTTCAATTAGCAAAATCCGCTGATTTTTCTCAGCGCGAGAATTAGCTGCTCACTAATCTCACTCTCGAGACTATCTTCGGTCAATGTGTTTTGTCGGCTGACGCCGTCGACGCTGCCGCGCTGGCTGAGATAACGAAGCACCTCTAGGTTATCCCACTCCCTGAGCATATCTTCGCCCCGCATAGCCCCTATTAGAGCGATCAGGCCATGGGCTGCCCAGTTGGAGACGTCGGCCACTAGTAGTTCGTCGCAGCAAGTGATCGAGGGCTCAATATTGAGTTCGGCGAGACTATCGATCAGGTTGCCCATACCTATCTCATTACCGCCATCACCTATACCTATGGTCGGACAGGAGGCAAGATTTAAAAAGTGGTCGAAGCTGGCACAGCGATCACTAATATCCTCTCCGCGCATATTGCAGTAGATATTGTCGGCAGTGAGTCCTGGTCGCTCTATGGAAATAACTAGGCTAGGCTTGTGCAGATCCAGCGCCTGCTGCGCCTCCCGCTCGCGGGTCGCAGGGCTGGCCACAACCAGCTTGTGGACTCTATAGTCTCCGCTAATGCTGTCCGCCAGCGGCGCCCCGCATACCAACACAGGCTTGGCGCCAAGTTTTTCTAGGGCAGCGTACAGTGCAAAGGCGCCCAGAGGGCCGTCGGTTTCAAAGGTATCATCAACCGGGAAGCCGGTACCTATAAGAATTGTTCCGCGGCTTTGCAAGATTAGCTCGGCTGCACGGAGAAAATAACCCGGAGATAGCGCAGCCTGAAGCGTTTGCATTCCTCTCGGATTGCGGCTGACCAGAAGGTCTTCTATCTGTTGGCTGAGCTGCAACAGTTGCGGCTGATTATCGACTCTGACGTCGATGGATTGTTCTAAAACAATGTTCCGAAAATTACGCTCTGCAAGATGCAGAAGATTGTGTGCCTGCTCTATGCTGATAGCCTCGAAACTAACAGTGTCGCCGGGCATTAGCTGTGCCAGCGTGCCTATATCTAGGGACAGCAGGGCGCCCAATTTTGGGTAACCGCCGATAGTTTGCCGGTCTCGAAGTAAGAGAATGGGCTGGCCGTCTGCTGGTACCTGAATGGCGCCAAGGCAAATGCCCTCTGAGAGTATGCCGTCGATCGCCGGTTTTATTGCTGCGCCCTGCAGCCTGTATCCCATTCGGTCGCTGCTTTCGGTAATGCGATATTCAGTGCTAAAGAATAGCTGTTTTTGCAGGTTGCTGAAGGCCTCTTGCTGGTAACCTAGGACAACCCTGAGTTTGGCTGTTTTGCGCGGCAACTCGGGGCGCTGAGCTGGGGGTAGGCGCAGGGTTGTGATGCAATATGGCGGCACATCCTTGCAGCCGAGCTGGTCACCGGCCTGTAGCGGTTTGCCGTCTTGATGCAGGCCACCCAAGCCCTCTCGGGGCACGGTGGAGATGCTGTCAAAGCTGGGCTCTGCATTATAGCCACCGGCCACCGCCAGGTAGCCGCGCATGCCAGATTTAGCAAAACCCAACTCGATGCGATCGCCAGCTTTGATAATATGGCTCTGCCACAGTGATGCCGGCTGCTGATTGATGGTCATTGGTATGTCGGCGCCAGTTAGGGCAATTATGCAATCTATCTGAGCTTCTAACACCAGCCCACCTATGGTTATTTCAATAGCAGCGCAGTGTTCTGAGTTATGGCAGAGGCGGTTCGCCCAGCGAAATGACTGGCTATCAAGCGGTCCACCTGTAGTCAGGCCAATGCTGTGCAGGCCGAATCGACCGCTGTCTTGTAGCAGGCTAAATATACCGGGTTTGATAACCTTGAGGCCTAGCTGTTGGGTGCTATTCATAGCTGGCCACCAAGGCTCAAAAACTCGTCGCGTCCGATGCTTTCAAAGCGGACCCGGTCGCCAACCTGAACCGGCATACTGGGCTCGGCATTGGGATCAAACATAGCCTGAGGGCAAAGACCAATCAGATTCCAGCCGCCGGGTGACTGGGCGGGATAGACAGCAGTTTGCCGGTCTGCAATGGCCACGGCACCTCGGGGGACCTTTTGTCTGGGGGTGGCCAGCCTTGGAGCGGCGATACGCTGATCTACTTCACCCAAATAGGCGAACCCCGGAGCGAATCCAATTGCATAGACACGATATTCGGTTTGCTGGTGAATTCTAGTAACGTCCTCAATAGATAGGCCGGCGCGATCTGCAAGACTTTGTAGGTCTGGCCCAGACTCAGTGCTGTAATAGACAGGCAGAGAGACAAGTTTGCCGGTCTCTGTGTTCTGCCCATCATCAGTCTGGGCAGCTGCGGCGGCTGTGTGTATACAGCGCCGCACATGATAATGGTCTGTAACCAGGCTGTTATAAATAACCAGCAGCGAGGCGTAGGAGGGCACCAGATCGATCAGTAGGCCTTGCATTGAGAGTTTAAGGTTGTCCGCAGTCTGCGCCACCTGAGTGGCTATCTCTGCGCTGGGCTGATCGCCAAAATAAACGATCAGAGAATTTTCGCCGGCAATGCGAATGGAAAATGGCTGCTGTGTAGACATATTGTTACTGATTAATCAGCTGGCGAATTTGCTCGATGGCCTGAACAACCTCGAGATTGTCGCCATGGACGCAGAGAGAATCGGCTTGCAACTCAAGTTTATGGCCGCTGACTGTGGTGACAGAGCCATGGTTCTTTAGTTGTACTACCTGTTCGAGCATTTTTTCCCTGCTGTGAACTGCACCAGGTTGGGTCCTCGAGAGTAGCGCGCCATTGTCGTCATAACAGCGGTCGGCAAAGGCTTCAAACAGAACCTCTAGGCCAAAGGCGGCTGCCTCCTCTCTATGGATCTCGGCATTGGGAGTAGCCTGCAGCATAAAGGCCAGGGGCTGATGACATTCGGCAATGGCTTCCATCACTGCACTGCGAATATGACCGTCGGCCATCATGTCGTTGTAGAGAGCGCCATGGGGTTTCACATATTGGACCTCTATACCTAGGTTGTTTGCCATACCAGTTAGAGCGGCAATCTGGTATTGCAGCAGGGCGATAAGTTCTACTGGCGGTATCTTCATGGAGCGGCGGCCAAACCCAGAGATATCGGGATAGCTCGGGTGAGCGCCCACCTGCACATTATTGCGTTTGGCAGCCAGTAATGTCTTTTTAATCACCACAGGGTCGCCAGCATGAAATCCGCAGGCGATATTGGCTTGGTCTATAAAGGGCATTACCTGATCATCGAGGCCCATTTTCCAAGCCCCAAAGCTTTCGCCAAGATCACAGTTCAAAAGTAACGGCATGCTAGTTCCTATGTTTTACTGGCTTCTGTAGTCCAGAGATTAACGCCTGGATACGGTTAATTTTTTGAGAGCATCGCAGCGTATAAATCAAGCTGAGGACGCTGCGAGTTCAGAATTTTTCATGTCGGTCACCAGCATGCATCCCGGACTATGGGTAATGCAAAAGGGCGGCCTGGCATTTTCTAGAGCCACCTGAGGGGTTACGCCACAGGCCCAGAAAAGCGGGTGTTCGCCATCTTTAATGGTGACACTATCACCGTAGTCCGGCTGGTTTATGTCCGCAATACCAATCGCCTCTGGGTTGGCATAATGGATAGGTTCACCATGTACCGCTGGGAACTTGCCACTGATCTCTACCGCTTTTAAGGCCGCTTCTGGCGTAAAGGGCCGCATACTCACCACCATATTTCCTGTGAAGGGGCCGGCCGGGGTGCACTCAATGTTGGTTCTGAACATAGGTACATTAACTGCCTCACTGATATTGCGTACGTCCAGCCCGGCGGCCACCAGAGCCTCCTCAAAAGAGAATGAGCAGCCGAGTAAAAACACCACCAGATCATCCCGCCAGTAATCAATTATATTATCTACCTCAGCGGTGATTGTGCCCTGTTCAAAAATTCGGTAACTGGGAATATCGGTGCGAATGTCCAAATCCTCTCCTAGCTTGGGCACTTTAAAAGCGCCGGGCTCGGAAACCGAGATTAACGGACAGGGCTTGGGGTTAGCTTCACAAAAGGCCTGAAAATCCGCGGCCCAGTCTGCTGGTAATATAACCATATTGCACTGCACATAGCCGGCACATTGACCAGAGGTGTTGCCCTGATGGTCGCCACTGCGGATCAGATGCCGCAGCTGTTGTGGAGAGGCGGTTTGAGACATGGTTATTTCCTCCTAATTGGTCGAGAGTCTAGCAAAGCTGCAGGTCAAACTCATTAGCTGTAACCCAGAGGTGGTAGAGAGGATTATGACTAGGCTCAGCGCCAGTTTCTCGCCCAGGCGTCCATCACTAATTCCGCATACCAGCGCTGCCCATAACTTCCGTTGTAGCGAGCAAGGGCATTGGCGAGGTGGCCCTGTTCCCTGTCTAAATAATACCTGAGGATAGTACAGCCGTAGCGCAGATTGGTGTGGATATTTATGAGATTATCCTCTGGCCGACCAATCTCTCGCTTCCAAAAGGACATCACCTGCATCAGCCCTTGAGCTCCGGCTTTGGACACCGCATAGACATTAAAGCTGCTTTCGACCTCAATAAGCGCCAGAACGATCTCAGGCTGCAGCCCAGCCCCCAGCGCCTTCCTGTGTACGAGCTGTAGGAGTTGCACACGCTGCTTGGGGTCTGCAATAAATTGCGCCAGCGGACGGTCTTTAGCAACGAGCCAAACCTGAGCGTCGTAGGGGTTGTCAAAGCTGTAGGTTTCGGATGCGGCCTCTTTGAGTATGCTGTTGAGGCTGGGATCGGTCATGGGTGCTGCTGCGCTCTGGCTGAGGCAGACCGAGGAAAGCATTGTCGAAAATGCCAAGCAGACAGCGGCAAACTGCGGCCGCTGTTCTGCCAGCATTAGCTGAGCTTTAGAGGTTTTCCCTGATAAAGTCATCTAGCTGATCCATAGCTATATGTTGGTTCTCTGATTCGCGACGATTGCGATACTCAACTACACCCTGCTCGAGGCCGCGATCGCCAATAACAATGCGATGAGGTATGCCAATCAGCTCGACATCCGCCAGCATGCCACCCAGACGGGCCTTGGGCTCATCCATAAATAACACTTCATAGCCAGCTTGACTAAGTTTGTTATACAGAGATTCACAGGCTGTTTTGACGGCCTCTGACTTGTGCATATTGATAGGCACTATAGCCATCTGGAACGGCGCTATCGCGTCTGGCCAAATAATACCGTTGTCATCGTGATTCTGCTCAATAGCTGCGGCAACAATACGGCTGACGCCTATACCGTAGCACCCCATGCTCATAAACTGCTCTTTGCCGTTTTCATCGAGCACTGTGGCTTTCATAGCTTCACTGTATTTGGTGCCAAGTTGGAAAATATGCCCGACCTCAATGCCGCGTTTAATCTCCAGTACACCTTTACCATCTGGGCTGGGGTCGCCAGCAACCACATTGCGAATATCGACAATCTGAATTTCACCGCAGTCTCTGGCCCAGTTTACATTGGTTAAATGATAGCCGTCGCGATTGGCACCGCACACAAAGTCGCTCAGCTGAGCCGCACAGGGGTCTACTATCATGGGCATATCGAGACCCACTGGACCAATGGAGCCCGGTGTGCAATTTAGAGCAGCTTTTATCTGCTGTTCGGTAGCCATGGTGATTTCGCCAGTTAGCCCGAGCGCATGCTGGGCTTTAATTTCGTTGAGTTCATGGTCACCGCGTACCATTAGGCCGAAGAGTCTAGTTTTGCCTTGGTCATCCTCGGCGCTCACAATCAGTGCTTTAAGCGTCTGGTCAGCACTGGTACCTACAAAATTACAGAGGTCTGCAATGCTGTGTACGCCCGGAGTAGCCAGCTCTGCCATTTCCGCAGTGCCTGAGGCTACAGTGCCGCTAGGCGCTAGAGCCTCAGCTTTTTCAATGTTAGCTGCGTACTCGCCCTCTGTAGAGAAGACAATAGCGTCCTCACCTGAGTCGGCCAGCACATGGAACTCATGGGAATGGCTGCCACCTATGCTGCCTGTGTCTGCCAGTACAGCCCTATATACAAGGCCTGTACGAGTAAAAATATTGCTGTAGGTCTGGTACATCAGATCGTAGGTATCCTGCAGCGAGGCAGCATTACTATGAAATGAGTAGGCATCCTTCATACAGAACTCTCTGGTTCGCATCACACCAAAGCGAGGGCGTCGCTCATCGCGAAACTTGGTTTGAATCTGATAAAAGTTAGCAGGCAGCTGTTTATAGCTGCTGATCTCGTTGCGAATAATATCGGTAATCACCTCCTCATGGGTGGGTCCGAGACAGAACTCGCGCTCGTGGCGATCTTTAATACGCAGCAGCTCTGGGCCAAACTGACCCCAGCGTCCAGATTCTTTCCATAGATCGGCCGGCTGCACCACAGGCATCATTAATTCGAGGGCGCCTGATCTGTCCATTTCTTCGCGCACTATATTTTCCACCTTGCGAAACACACGCAGCCCCAACGGTAACCATGAATATAGACCAGCCGCGACTTTGCGTATCATGCCTGCTCGCAACATCAGCTGATGGCTAATGACTTCCGCATCTGCGGGGGATTCTTTTTTCGTTGTAATCAGATATTGGCTGGCGCGCATAGGTTTTTTACACTTAAATAGCAATTTTAAAGCCGCCATTTTACGGGGCGCGGCTGTCCTGGTACAGAGCAAAGGGGGGGTAGATAGGTAAAATGTTTCGATTGCATGAAAGATTACAGGCCGACACGCTTTTCATAGGGGAGTTTCCTCTGAGTTTGGTGTTGTTAAGTAAAGATGCTAATTACCCCTGGGTTATTCTGGTCCCGAAGCGCGAGGGAATTAAGGAAATTTATCAGCTGCCTGAAGTAGACCAACAGCAGTTAATGCGGGAGTCATCAGCTCTGGCGCAAGCGATGGAAGATCAGGTTGCGCCGGATAAGCTCAATATAGCCACCATTGGCAATCTGGTACCTCAGTTGCACATGCACCACGTGGCAAGGTTCAAATCAGACAGTGCCTGGCCCGGTCCCGTTTGGGGGGCGGTGCCGCCGACCAGCTACAACGCACAACAGCAGGCGTCTATACTTGCTGGGTTGCAAAAAGCGCTTGCCGGTTCATTGCTGCCGACCAGCTAGGGCATCGAATCACTGGGCCATATCTTTGAGCCCTTTTAGTGCATGTACCTTGACAGCAGTACTTGCGGGCTTGGCCTTGAAGTCGGTCATCTTGCCGGTAAAGGGATTGATACCGCGATGGGCTTTCTTGGCGGGTCTCTTTACGGTGGTGACTTTGATCAGTCCGGCCAATACAAATTCTCCTACAGCACGTTTTTTAATATGACGGGAGATCAGTACCGATAGCTCGTCGAGAACCTGCCCAACCTGTTTTCGATTAAGACCAGAATTGACCGCTAATTCATTGACGATGTCAGTCTTGCTATAGCGCTGACTAATTGCACTGAGCTTGCGTTTAGCTGGTGCTTTTTTGCGCGCGGGAGATTTTTTGGTCGCGGCCTTTTTCTTAGTAGGAGTTTTCTTTGCTATAGGTTTTTTTGGGGGGGACTTTTTTGTTACAGGCTTTTTCGCTGTGGTGGTCTTTCTTGTTGC
Organism: Porticoccaceae bacterium; assembly: GCA_018663035.1. Classification (GTDB taxonomy): domain Bacteria; phylum Pseudomonadota; class Gammaproteobacteria; order Pseudomonadales; family Porticoccaceae; genus HTCC2207. The sequence continues at coordinate 3,674 of JABJEX010000076.1, read as the reverse complement.
AGCAGTCTTCTTCTTTTTAGCGACGGTGGTCTTTTTAGCCGCGACCCTCTTTTTTGTCGGAGCAGTTTTAGCCTTCAGTTTTTTCTTAACAGGAGCCTTCTTCTTTGCAGTACCTTTTTTACAGCCATGATATTTTCCTTGTGATATTGGTTATCCGATTTAAACCAACCCTGTGGTAACACAGGTACCGTAAACAGGGCCTCGACATTATTTATAGTTGCAGATTTATCCATGTGCCATGTATCACAGGGTTTTTTGAGTATTTTTTATTCTGAGCCAATTAATCAGGCTCGATTAAGCATTCGCCTGAGGCAGAGCCTGATGTATAATGCTGCGCTTTTTACCCCGCTGAGATTATTGGATTAAGGACAAATAGATGCCGATTTATGAGTATCGCTGCGAAGCCTGCGGGCATGATCACGAAGCGTTGCAAAAGATGAGTGACGCTGCACTGATTGACTGTCCGGCTTGCAATAAGCCAGAGTTACGCAAATTAATCTCTGCCGCTGGTTTTCGTTTGAGCGGTAGTGGTTGGTACGAAACCGACTTTAAAAGTGGTAGCAAAAAAAATATTAGTGGTGATAAGGACGCTGGTAGCAAACAGGCTGCAGCGACAGATTAAAACAGTGCGGTGCCTCCATCGATGGCCGCCCAACAGAGCAGGAATGACAAACAGATGTATCGAACAACCTATTGTGGATTAGTGAGAAGTGCCCATATAGACCAGGAGATTACCATTTGCGGTTGGGTGGATCGCCGTCGTGACCATGGTGGCGTAGTTTTTCTCGATCTTCGCGATCGCGAGGGCATAGTACAGGTTGTCTTTGATCCAGATGCGGGTGATTTTTTTACCCAGGCTGACCGAGTTCGCTCTGAGTATGTCCTAAAGGTAACCGGCAAGGTTAGAGCGCGCAGTGAGTCCACTGTAAATGCCAATATGGGTACAGGCGAAATTGAAATTTATGGTACCCAGTTGGAGATTCTCAATGTTGCAGAGACACCTCCATTCCAGCTCGATGACCATGTTACTGTGGGCGAAGATGTGCGTCTCAAGCACCGCTACATGGATCTGCGTCGCTCGCAGATGCAAAATAGCCTGCGCTTTCGTTCAAAGGTAACCTCATCAATCCGTAACTACCTTGCTGAGCTTGGTTTTCTAGATATCGAAACACCGATCATGACCAGAGCCACACCTGAGGGAGCCAGAGATTATTTGATTCCATCACGGACTTATCCTGGGCAGTTTTTTGCAATGCCTCAGTCTCCGCAGCTGTTTAAGCAGATGCTGATGGTGGCGGGCTTTGATCGCTATTACCAGATTGCCAAATGCTTCCGTGACGAAGATCTGCGAGCGGATCGTCAGCCAGAATTCACTCAGATTGATATAGAAGCCTCTTTTGTAGATGAAGAGGACATTATGTCAACCACAGAGACAATGATTCGCGGCATCTTCGCCGAGCATATGAATGTTGAATTTGCTAGCTTCCCACGCATGACTTATGCAGATGCAATGCAGCGTTACGGGTCTGATAAGCCAGATCTGCGAATACCCCTGGAGCTGGTGGAGATTAAAGATCTTCTTAAGGATATTGAATTTAAGGTGTTTTCTGGCCCAGCTAACGATCCTGCGTGCCGTGTAGTGGCGCTAAAGGTCCAGGGGGGCGCGGAGATCTCGCGAAAGCAGATTGACGATTACACCAAGTTTGTCAGCATCTATGGTGCTAAGGGGCTGGCCTGGATTAAGGTAAATGCCATTGAGACAGGTATTGAAGGCCTGCAGTCGCCGATTATTAAGTTCCTTGGCGATGATGTGACTATGAATATTATGCAGCGCTTGGACGCTAAGAATGGCGATATAGTGTTCTTCGGCGCCGATAAAGCCAATGTGGTATCCGAAGCTTTGGGTGCTCTGCGCTGTAAGGTCGGTGAGGATTTAAACCTTTACACCTGTGATTGGGCACCGCTTTGGGTGATTGATTTCCCTATGTTCGAAACCACAGACGCCGGTGCATTAACACCGCTGCACCATCCATTTACCGCACCATCTTGCTCGGCAGAAGCGTTGCAGGCCGACCCGGCCAGCGCCCTGTCTCGCGCCTATGATATGGTGCTCAATGGGGTAGAACTGGGTGGTGGGTCGATTCGTATTCACGATCAATCTATGCAGGCAGTTGTGTTTGATGTGCTGGGCATAGGGCCGGAGGAGCAGCGTGAGAAGTTTGGCTTCCTATTGGATGCACTGAAATATGGCGCGCCACCCCATGGCGGTCTAGCTTTTGGTTTAGATCGACTAATTATGCTGATGGTGGGCGCAGACAGTATTCGTGATGTAATAGCCTTCCCGAAAACTCAGTCGGCAGCCTGTCTGTTAACGGATGCGCCAGGTGTAGTTGATGCGGCTCAGCTGCGCGAGTTGAGTATTAAACTGCGAGTAAAGGAAGACTAGGTTTTAGCAGGCTAATAGATGGGAGTTTTTGATGGCCGGTCATAGTAAATGGGCTAACATTAAACATCGCAAGGCTGCTCAGGATGCCAAGCGAGGTAAGATTTTTACCAAGCTGATCCGCGAATTGGTTGTCGCGGCGAAAGCTGGCGGTCCCAGTCCGGATGATAACCCTAGGTTGCGTGCTGCGGTTGATAAGGCGCTGGGCGCCAATATGAAGCGCGATACAGTGGATAAAGCCATTGCTCGCGGAGCAGGTGCCGGCGAAGGTGAAAACTATGATGAGATCACCTACGAGGGCTACGCACCTGGAGGCGTAGCAGTACTGGTTGAATGTATGACCGATAATCGCAACCGCACTGTGGGTGATGTGCGCCATGGTTTCGCTAAACGTGGTGGCAACCTTGGCACGGATGGCTCGGTAGCCTATCTGTTTAATCGTATCGGTCTAATAAGTTATGAGCCCGGTGTCGACGAAGATCTATTGATGGATGTTGCTCTCGAGGCTGGCGCTGAGGATATTAAGACCCATGAAGATGGTTCGACGGATGTCGAAACGCGCTTCGAAGATTTTCTAAATGTAAAGGATGCTCTAGTAGCCCAAGGCTTGGAGCCCGCCCACGCAGAGATTACCATGGTTGCCGACATTAAGGTTCCCATGGACAAAGCCGGAGCCGAGAAGCTCTTGGATATGATTGATAGCCTGGAAGATTTGGATGATGTGCAGAACGTTTATACCAATGCAGAGATTCCCGATGAAGTGATGGAGCAGTTAGGTTAGCCGCACCATCTATAATAAAAAAACGCTAAATCAAAGCTCAAACGAGTAATCAATTTAAGGGGTTACACCGATGAAAGTTATAAAGAAGACTAAAGATTATATTGTTTATCAAAAAGGCTCTGGCCGTTATGCGGTAAAAGACGCCGACAAAAACTGGGTCAACGCTGACGAAAAAATAACCATTCTGTTGGCTGAAGGTTTAATTAAGGCTGTTATGCCAGCTGCACCTGCAGTTGAGGAAGCACCAGCGGTAGAGGAAGTTGCTGAAGAAGCCCCTGTTGCAGAGGAGGCTCCAGTAGAAGAAGCACCTGCTGCAGAGGAAGAGGCTCCAGTAGAAGAGGCATCTGCTGCAGAGGAAGCACCTGTAGCGGAAGAGGCCCCTGTAGAGGAAGCACCTGTAGCGGAAGAGGCTCCTGCAGCGGAAGAGGCTCCTGTAGCTGAAGAGGCTCC
>JABJEX010000075.1 GCA_018663035.1 Porticoccaceae bacterium | reverse complement strand
GTTGCCGATGCAGAGGACCCCGACTTTTGGGCACGCATCAATCTTAATCAGGTGCAGTTGATTATGCTTACCATGCCCAACTTGCAGGATATTCTGCAGGCCACACAGCAACTCAGAGCGACTAATTACGCCGGTAAGCTTGCTAGCATTGTTCACTATGAGGATGAACGAGACATACTATTGGAAGCTGGTGTAGATGTGGTATTTAACCATTATCTGAATGCTGGCGCCGGGTTTGCCGAGCGCAGCATTCATCTATTGGACGATAGCAGCTTACCAGTTGTTGATTAGCAGACTACTTTGAGACAGTTTCTTGCGCGGGCAGGATAACTATGGGTTCCCCGGAGGCGCTTTCGCCCATGGTGGCCGATTTTTTTCCGGGCTGGTCTAAAGCATCGCCCGCCTCAATGGCCACTGCAAACACACGGTGTTGGGTGTCACCCTGGCCATCAGTTAGACTGGCGAAAATTGTCAGATAATATTTACCTGCTTGGTCGGTTCTAACTTTTAGATCAATAGTTTTTGTTTGATTTGATTCCGGGCCAAAGGCGAATTGGTTTGTACTTAAATCTGTCGACAGTCCGGCATCGGGGCGCAGCTTTAAATCTAGCCGACCTGCTGATTCAGCGACCGCAAAGGAAAGCTGCATACTGTAGTCTTCACCAAGAGCTATAGGGCCCTTATAGTTATGACTAAAGCGCACAGCGGCGCCAGGTTTTTGGTAGCTGGGCTCGCCTTTTATGTGCTGCTTATGGCTCGTGTCTATGCGGGACTCTGGGGCTGGACTATTTTCACCGCAGCCGGCCAACAGCATCAAGCTAGCTGCGAGAACGGGCATTAAATTCCTCAAGGTCATTACTGGTTCCTCGCTATTAGTTGGTTATCTGGAGATTGAAGCATGTGCTACCGGCATTTTCATTGCCCTCGTCAATGTTATTCCAGTCATAGAATTCAAGTGTGTGAATACCTGTATTACTGAAATTGACGGTGGCTGATTCTTCGCCCACATCTGGAGACTCTGACATTCCAACAAAGGTTCTACCCTTGCGGATTATAAAGTCAGGATCAGACAGAGGAATCGCAGAGATATCCGAAACTGTGAAGGTCAGTGGGCCAGTGCTGGCCACATTAAATTCAACATAGGAACGATTAGCTAGTTTATTGTATGTGCCCGCTTCATCTGTCGAGCAGAGCTCAATAGCATTGCCATTAACCTGGGCGCTCTTAAATACTGGTAGTGCCGAGCTGATACCGCCATCGTTTGTTTCACCCTCTCCCTTTTCCCCAGTGCCTGAAATATCCTGCCCGCTAAGTAGGGCATTAATCTTATCAATATGGTCTGGCTGTAACGCTTTCAGGCGATCGATAAAGGGGAATATATTGATAAAGTAGTCTGTATTACGGTACTCATTACTGACCAATGTCTCATAGATAGGGCCTAGACCCAGGCTGATGGAATCCGCTCCATCTGGGTTTTCATCGTAGAGATCATAGAGAATTGATTGCACTGAGCTCTCGTTAAACCAACCCGTATTAATAGTGGTGTTATTTTCAATACGAACTGTAAAACCGCTACTTTGACCATTGCTTGAACTGTCTCTGTAGAAGGGGTCATCAGTAATCATGCCAGACAGCGCATTTCCCCAACCCTCACCAAAAGCGATACGCATATCCAAACGGTCACTCCCAGAGTGGCCGCCGCCCATAGAGTCGGAGCGCGACAGCTGATCTTCGAAGTAATGGCCCCATTCGTGAATCACGATATGACGGTCGTATTCGTCAGTATCTGAATCCTCTTTACCTAAAATATAGATAGTGCCACCACTATAAAAGGAGGTACCTATATCACCGTCTGCGCGGTTACCCTGAGCTGTACTATTGTTTTCACTCCAGCGAATTTCTAAAGCGGGGAACTCAACTGTAGGGGCCACCTGTGCAAATTTCTCCACTGTTTCGTAGACCGCATCCAAAATGGCAAAAGGCCCAGCCGATCGTGGCGCGGTATAGCTACTACCGCCCCAGCCAGACGCCATATGAAAGTCACGCGTATGGTTGCTTGTTTGGGTATCGAACTGTTCACCTTCGACTACATACATGGCATTGCCATTGGTATTGTCGGTAACCTGCACATCATAGGTGGCCCCGGTGGTCTGTAATATGCGTGCGGAAATTCTTATACGCGCCAATGTATTGGCGGCAACTGTCATCTGGTATTCACCATTACTATCTGTGGTGGTAGCAGATAGCTGAGCTCCCTGATCATCTATGGCTGTTACAACCAGCCCACGGGCGGGCGCTACGCTTGTGTTGCTGTAGTCCAGGCCTGAGGTGAGGCTGTTGAGAGGGACAAGGTCAAAGCTTACAGCGCCACTGAGGATAACAACTAAATTACCTACATAAACTGTCACCGTATCTGAGGTGCTTGCACCCTCATCATCAGTGACAGTTAGTCGAAACTCTAATGTTGTGATAGTTGCAGGTGCTGTGAATGAGACATTGGCTGTGTTTGATGAACTCAGTATCACTGGATCTCCAGCAATCTGCTCCCAGAGGTAACTAGAAATCACACCATCGCTGTCAGCACCCATACCTAGCAGGTCAACCTGAGTGCCAGATTCAACACCCTGATTATCTCCAGCCTCTGCGCTGGGTGGCACATTGGGTGGTGCCGTAACGTCCACTGAGTAGAATGCAGTAACCATTCCGCCATCGTTATCTGTGACGGTCAGGCTAAATCCAAGCGTTGTCTCAACCGCAGGCGCCACAAACTCCGTCGTGGCGGAGTTGGGCTCACTAAGTTCAACCTCTGTACCCTGATCCTGAGTCCATTGATAAGCGGTAATCGAGCCATCACTGTCAGTCGCTGAGCTGGTTAAGGTGACTAGCTGCCCATAAAATGCCTGTACTGGTTCAGCCTCAGCAATACTTGGAAGGCTATTTCTAAATACTACAACGGTGACAAGACCCGTGGTACTTGAGCCATCATCGTCTGTTGCAGTGAGTTCAAACTCAAGTACAGTGGGCTCACTGGGCGCCACAAAAAACGTCTCAGCTGAATTCGCATCATCTAGAACAACCGTCTCGCCAGCTACCTGATTCCACTGGTAGGAACTAATCGACCCGTCACTATCAGTGGCGGCGCCCGAAAGGGTTACATTCTCATTGATCTGCACCCGTTGGTCACCACCAGTATTAACGGAGGGAGCCGAGTTAGTAACGGGCGCAGGCAGGTTAGGGCTAGAGCTCTCTCCGCCACCTCCACCACAGGCAGAGAGGGCAAATACTAAGGCGAGCTGGGCAATGCGACTGATCGAAACTGTTCTCATAATGTTCATTATTTTTATAGACTACCTTTGAGACTGAGTTTAAATACTGTACGGGACTACACAATATATAGACTGCTGACCGTTCTCGCTAGTTTAGCTTGGCGCAATCATTGAGAATATTTAGGCTGAAAGGGTAGTATTGGCAGCGCAGACTAATCGAGAAGTTCACTTAAAAAGGTTGGAAACCATGGGTAATATTTTACTTGTCACTGTGCTTTTAATGTTAGGAGGCTGTCATTTACTAGCGCCAGTGGAGGCTCCAACTAATAGCTGTAAATTGATCAATACTGAGAAACACTCAGGCGGTATGATGCCGAGAACTGTCGAGGAGTTTAATCAATGCCAATATCGATGCCACAATGGAACAACTCGAAATAAAACAGGGTTTGGATCCTGCCCAACGTTTATTTCATTTTGAATAGCAGCACATAGATTTGGTTTGTATCTTTATCATTGCCTACTTCTTAATGGCAGAAAATAGAGTCATCGAGTCCCAGAGTCCTCCCGGACAGCTCGATAGGGTATCTACCTCAGATAAGACCACGGCTCAAAACAGTGATTTAAGAATAAGAGTCAATAGAGTCGAGGAGCAGTTAGATCGACATGTCCGTAAAAGCGAGCCCTATCTGATTTTGCTTCTCATAACATTGATTGTGATTACCATTGTTATGGGGTGATGGTGCCCAGGAGAGGGTTGATAAATACAGCCAGTGGGCTGTTTTGACCCCTAGCGGGGCTCGGTCGCGTTGCTCCTCGTCCAAACTCTGCCGTGGACATGGTTTGTGAACCTCTTATCGGTTCAAGTCCCGGTTAAAGATCTTTGAGATAGAGATTGGATACAGCCGAATGGATTATGAAGCATCTATGGTGCCCAGGAGAGGGTTGATAAAAACAGCCAGCGGGCTGTTTTGACCCCTAGCGGGGCTCGATCGCGTTGCTCCTCGTCCAAACTCTGCCGTGGGCTTAGTTTGTGAACCTCTTATCGGTTCAAGTCCCGGTTAAAGATCTTTGAGATAGAGATTGGGTACAGCCGAATGGATTATGAAGCATCTATGGTGCCCAGGAGAGGACTTGAACCTCCACCCCCTTGCGAGGACCAGCACCTGAAGCTGGCGTGTCTACCAATTTCACCACCTGGGCAATGGGAAAG
>JABJEX010000074.1 GCA_018663035.1 Porticoccaceae bacterium | reverse complement strand
AATGGGTTTTGTTTTCGGGATGGTTGGTGTAGTAGCATTGGTTCGTCTGGAAAAATTAACAAAGACTTTGAAACAAAAGGGAATTCTCGAAGAGGATTACAAGGAAGAATAATGCACCAAACAAATCTATTCAATCACGGTTGAGTAACTGGTCAAATATCCTGGTCGCCCTGGATTTTTAAAATTTTAGGAATGAACTATCTATGAAAAATTTATTAATAACTATAGGGCGCGTTTTATTAGGGCTGTATTTTTTGGTGCCAGGAATTGCCAAATTTGCTTCTTGGGATATGCATGTTGCGCTCATGGAAACTCATAATATGGCTATGGTTCCCGTTTTATTGGCGATTTCTGGAGTCGCTCAAATTGGCGGTAGCATCTGTCTTCTTTTAAACAAACAGGTGGTTCTTTGTTCGCTGGGTTTTGCAGCGATGATTATTTTAATCAATGTAAATCTGCATGACTTTTGGAATGTTTACGAGTTAGTAAATACCAAGCACGAAACGCAAAATTTTGTTAAAAATTTAGCAATATTTGCCGGACTTTTACTCTTGGCAGCAGTAAATATAGAAGAAAAAACAAAAATATAAATTCAATGCAATTAATTACTTAAAGTATTGATATTGATATAGAAAATAAATTAAAGAAAAACTTCAAAGTTCTTGTATTCTTGCTTATTAGTCATAAAACGTAAAATTTAAAAATAGAAAATAATGTTTAAGGATTTTCATAATGGATGGTCTCTCTGCTGCAGCATTCTGTTTCGCGATGGTTGGCGTTGTAGCATTAGTTAAAATTGAAAAGCTAGTAAAAACGCTTAAAGAAAACGGAATTATTGATAATGACTACAACGACAGCTAACGCGCTATGGATCGATATAAAAAGGGTACAATAAAAAAGTTGTATTTTTTCTTTTTGTGGCTGTTAGGATTTGTTGTACTTTTTGCATTCGACTTATTTATGGAGCTGATTGTTTTTGAATGGCTGCAGTGGAATGGCACTACCAAAAATGATTGGTTTTTTATGCTGTGGTGGATCTGTGTTTTTCTATGGCTTCTATATGGCCTTTACAGGTTTTTTAAAGAAATAAAACTAAAAAGCAAAAGGTAGAAAAACAGGTGGCAGTTACACCAAAAATCATGCCACCTGTTATTGATAAGTCAGCATGCAACTAGGCGCACCGCCCAAGGCCATGATGCCTTCAGAGCAGCATAGGTGGGAAACCCATAGGCCGCTGCAGCCCCTGCCGGGTTGGCTGCGTAATGGGCCTTGATGGCGCAGGTTAATGCGTGAAATGCCGCGGTACCAAGGATTAGCAGTAGTGCTGCAGCTCCCAATACGATAAGCGCGATTGCACCTGGTGCCATCGCAGCGAAATAAATGACGGCTGCAACCGCGATCACGATCTCAACACCAATTAATGAGGCACGATAAGTTTTGGCGATAGCCTTGGCGAGTTCTGTACTACCCTCTACGTTTGACATAGCGTTGCTCCCTTTAAGTAATTGAAAGCCGAAATAATTCCGGCTCGCTTCCTGCTTGTAACCCTAACGAGTCACAGCAATAGCCAGTGCAGTCCAGAATCGGCTATTTGCTTAAACGTAGACTATAAAATGCATGAGTACCAAACTCAGAGGTTGCCTGTAAAAGGCTTAATGGCTGCGCAGAGACGCAAGTCCAGACTGGAGCTGCTGTAAATGTTCTTGTAGCCGTGGTCCTTTTTTCTGAGCCACACCAATCGCCAGGACATCAATAACGGCCAAATGGGCAATTCTTGAAGAAAGAGGCGTATAAATTTGGATATCTTCTTTAGTGTCTACCTCAATGGCAATTGTGGCGTTGCGCGCTATCGGCGAGCCGCTTGGAGCTAGAGCAATGACAACGCCCCCGGCATTTTTGACTAGCTCCATAGAATCCAATAACGCCTGAGTACGACCCGATTGAGAAATGGCAATGACCACATCACCCTGGTGGAGCGATGTGGCTGACATGTTTTGAAGATGGGGGTCAGAGTAGGCCGCAGAGGTAATCTGCAGCCGGAAGAACTTATGCTGAGCATCAAAAGCGACAGCTGCGGAGGCGCCAAACCCATAGAACTCGACTCTTGTGGCGTTACAGATGGCTGCAACAGCGGCTTCTAATCTATCCAGTACTAAGCTCTCTCGAACTTTCAATAGAGTGTCCACGGTGGAATCAAAAACCTTGTGTGTGTATTCCCTTGTTGAATCTGTGTCTGTAACTGCTATTTGACCATAGCTTGGACTGGATGCTAGCTGTTGCGCGAGGGCCAGCTTAAAGTCTTGGAATCCATGGCAGCCAACCGCTCGACAGAACCTGACTACGGTGGGTTCACTGACTTCTGCCTCTTTGGCCAGATCTACGATTCGCATATGTATCACATTCAGCGGATTCCTAAGCACAAAGTCAGCGACTTTGCGCTCTGATTTGCGCAACTCTGATAATGTATCGCAGATAGTTTGTGTGAGTTCGGCAGGTTTCATTGCAGATCCAAAAAGAGATTATGTAAAAAATTTACAAGAAAACCTTAAAAAATGCCAGTTTTGTAGTAAAAAAAGCGGCGGGTAGTCATAAGGAGTAAATACTGCCGCCTTGAAAGAGTTGGCCTTGCCGAATAAATCATAAAAGAAATTAACCCTATCCCGTATTTTTGCCACTAACTTGCTAGAATGCTGCCCTATGGACGTAACCCCAATACTTAACAATTTAAACCCTGCGCAAGAAGAGGCGGTCACCAGTGATAAAAAACATCTGCTGGTTTTAGCTGGCGCTGGCAGTGGTAAAACCCGTGTACTGGTGCATCGCATTGCCTGGAAGATTCAGGTTGATGGGCTCTCGCCATACAGCATATTGGCGGTGACCTTTACCAATAAAGCTGCCCGAGAAATGCGCGAGCGTATTGATGAGTTGCTGGGCACGTCGTTGCGTGGTATGTGGGTGGGCACCTTTCATGGTTTGGCTCACCGACTGCTTAAAGCGCACTGGCGAGATGTTAACCTCCCAGAAAATTTTCAAATTTTGGATTCCGACGACCAGTTAAGACTGGTAAAGCGTGTTATGCGGGCGATGGATCTCGATGAACAGCGCTGGCCACCCAAGCAGGCTCAGTGGTGGATCAATGGTCAGAAGGATGAGGGCCTGCGTGCCGGCCATATTCAAGAAGGTGGCGACCCCTATCTTGCGACCATGCTGAGAATTTACCGTGAGTATGAAGCTACTTGCGAGCGTTTAGGCGTTATCGATTTTGCTGAGCTATTACTGCGCGCACTAGAACTGTGGAAAAATAAACCTGAGGTTCTGGCGCATTATCAGCAGAGATTTCAACATATTTTGGTAGATGAGTTTCAGGACACCAACGCAGTGCAGTATGCCTGGCTGCGAATTTTGGCAGGTCAGGTTAGCGCAGTTACAGCAGTAGGTGACGATGATCAATCAATCTATGGTTGGCGCGGTGCAAAGGTGGAAAATATTCTAAGCTACGAGCGAGACTTCTCAGATACTCACACTGTTAAGCTAGAACAAAATTATCGTTCGACCTCTAATATTCTCAATGCAGCTAATGGTGTGATATCAAAAAATGCCGAACGCCTCGGTAAAAGTTTGTGGACCGATGCAGGTGAGGGTGAATCCATTGCCCTTTATGCTGCCTTTAATGAGCATGATGAAGCTCGTTATATAGCCGACCGTTTGCAGACATGGGTGCATCAGGGTAACCGCCGAGAGGACTCGGCGATTCTATATCGCTCCAATGCGCAGTCAAGGGTACTGGAAGCCGCACTACTGCAGGCAGAGATTCCCTACCGAATTTATGGTGGCCAACGCTTTTACGAGCGACTCGAAGTAAAAAACGCCCTCTCCTATTTGAGAATGATGCTTAATTGTCACGACGACGTAGCCTTTGAGCGGGTGATTAATGTGCCGGCTCGAGGTATTGGCGATCGCACCTTGGAAATTATCCGCGAGCTAGCCCGAGAGCGCGGCACGTCGTTATGGACAGCTGCGTCGGCTATTGTTAGCGAAAAGCGCATGCCGGCTCGCGCTACCAATGCTATTGCAGTATTCATCGAACTGGTAAATGAGATGAGTGGTCAGCTTGATGAGTTACCATTAGTAGAGCAGGCCGAAAACGCGATTCAGCACAGCGGGCTAATCGAGATGCATCGACGTGAAAAAGGTGAGCGGGGTCAGGCGAGGGTCGAAAACCTTGAAGAGCTGGTAAACGCCTGCCGAAACTTTGAAGCAGAGGATTCGGAGCAACCAGTATTGCCACAGTTTCTCGATCAGGTCGCGTTGGACGCTGGCGACCGTCAGGCCGATGAAGATCAGGATGCTGTGCAATTAATGACCTTACACAGTGCGAAAGGCTTGGAATTTCCCCTCGTGTTTATTGCCGGTATGGAAGAAAATTTATTCCCACATAAAATGTCACTAGACGAGCCGGGGCGGCTTGAAGAGGAGCGGCGATTGGCCTATGTGGGCATTACCCGCGCCATGCAAAAACTCTATCTTACCTTTGCAGAGAGCCGCTCTATCTACGGAAGTGAATCGTTTAACTCGGTGTCACGATTTGTCCGCGATATACCCAAGGATGTTATTGAAGAAGTACGCATCCAAAACACCATAGCGCGGCCGACCAGCTATGCCGCACCGGGAAATCTTGGTGATCAGGGCGATAATACTGGTTTTAGTCTGGGTCAACAGATTATGCACAGTGTCTATGGCGAGGGCGTGATTCTTAACTTCGAAGGCAATGGTCCGCGTGCAAGGGTGCATGTGAGCTTTGAGGACGCGGGAACAAAGATTTTGATTTTGGCTTCAGCAAATCTACAAGCTATTTAATATTTATTTTATAAAAAGGGGTTCTAATCATGCGCATTGTCATGTTTGCACTATTGGCGCTGTTAATTTCAGGCTGTGGTAAAAATTCCGTCGAAAGCAACGGCGGCGCAGCGGAAAGCCAGCAGACCTTCAAATGGAAGTTGGTAACCACCTGGCCCAAGAATTATCCCGGGCTTGGCACTGCACCAGAAAATTTTGCCAACAAGGTCGCTGCCATGAGTGGTGGCCGGCTACAGATCAAAGTTTTTGGTGCTGGACAGTTAGTGCCGGCGTTTGAAGTATTTGATGCTGTGAGTCAGGGCACTGCCGAAATGGGACATGGTGCGGCCTATTATTGGACAGGCAAGTCTAAAGCCACAGGCTTTTTTACCTCTGTACCCTTTGGCCTCAATGCGCAGGAGATGAATGGTTGGCTGCATTACGGTGGTGGGTTGGAGCTCTGGCGTGAACTCTACGAGCCGTTTAACTTGGTTCCTTTTGCAGGAGGCAGCACCGGTGTTCAGATGGCCGGCTGGTTTAATCGTGAGATTAATTCCATAGCAGATATCAAAGGCTTAAAAATGCGTATCCCTGGCCTAGGGGGTGATGTGATCACTCGTGCTGGCGGTATTTCTGTCACAATGCCCGGCGGCGAGCTCTATACCTCCATGCAAACTGGTGTAATTGATGCAACTGAATGGGTTGGCCCCTACAACGATTTGGCCTTTGGTTTTCATCAGGTGGCAAAATATTATTATTACCCAGGCTGGCATGAGCCAGGCCCAATACTTGAGCTAATTGTTAACAAGGATGCTCTGGCGACACTGCCAGCAGACCTTCAGGCTATCGTTGAGGGAGCTGCTCGCGCAGTCAATCAGGATATGCTCGATGAATACACTGCGAGAAATAATACTGCTTTGGTTGAGCTGATTGATACTCATGGTGTTGATGTGCGCAAATTGCCTGACGATGTGATCGTTGAGTTAAGACGACTTTCTCAAGAGGTCTTAGAAGAGCTATCCGCAGACTCCGATATCGCACTGCGTATAGCGGATTCTGTAAAGGCCTTTCAAAAACAGGCGACTGCCTATCATGGTATTTCAGAAGAAGCTTACTATGAAGCGCGCAAGCAATAAGTTGTGTCGCGCTAAAACAGCATGATGTAAATTACAAAAAAGGCCGTTTTATATCGGCCTTTTTTGTGTCTAACAGGGAAAATTTTTCTGTACTCTGGGGGCAATATCAAATTTAATGCCGCCCTTACAAGTGGCACTAAGCAGAGGACAGACTTTGAATATTACTCCCGTCGAAAAAACCATAATTGGTAGTGAAGAGTGGTGCACCCTCTCTCAGCTGGGTATACCAGCTGTGAAGGTGCGTGTTGATTCCGGTGCAAAAACATCGGTCCTACACGCCTTTAATATTCAAACGTTTAAGCGTGGTGCTACTCCATGGGTATCTTTTGATGTCCATCCTTTGCAACACAACCGCAAAGTTTCTGTGCGCTGCGAAGCCCCAGTGCTTGACCGTCGTATTATCAAAAACACCAGCGGTGCCAGTGAAAAGCGCTATGTCATTAAAGTGCCAATGCGCCTAGGTGAGAATACTTGGGATATTGAGCTGACACTGACGAATCGCGACAGCATGGGCTATCGCATGTTGCTGGGTCGAGAGGCCATGACCGGGCGCGTGCTGGTAGATCCAGCGGCCAGCATGAACATGGGTCGTATTACTGATCTAGAGTTAAGGGACATGTATGGCATTGCACCTAAGAAAAAGACTGGGTTGAAGATTGCATTGTTAGCGACTAATCCAGACCTCTATAGCAATCAGCGGATCATGGAAGCTGGTGAAGAGCGCGGCCATGAGATGATTTTTTACAATATCAAAGACTGCTATATGAAACTCGACGATGAAACCCCAGAGGTTCATTATCGAGGCGGCCATATTATCAATGGACTGGATGCGGTTATTCCAAGAATCCGCCCCAGTGCAACGTTTTATGGCTGCGCCCTGACTCGGCAGTTTGAAAGCATGGGCCTTTACTCACAGAATAGCTCTCTGGCGATTAGTCAGTCGCGAGACAAGCTGTTTTCTCTCCAGTTACTGATTAAAAGTGGCTTAGATATCCCGCTTACCGGTTTCGCCAATTCGCCTATTGATACCAATGAACTGATTGATATGGTTGGCGGCGCTCCGCTAATTGTGAAGCTGCTGGAAGGCAGTCAGGGACGTGGCGTGGTTTTAGCAGAGACCAAAAAGGCCGCCCAGAGTGTTATCAATGCCTTCAAAGCAGTGAAAGCCAATCTTCTGGTACAGGAATTCGTCAAAGAAGCTGGTGGTAAAGATTTACGTCTATTTGTGATTAACGGCAAGGTTAAAGCGGCTATTCAGCGCGAAGCAGCGCCGGGAGAATTCCGCGCTAACATTCATCAGGGCGGCACGGCCTCTGTTATTCGACCCACGCCTCAAGAGCGACGTCTAGCGGTTAAGGCTGCTAAATCAATGGGTTTGGCGGTAGCTGGGGTTGATTTAATCCGTTCAAAAACTGGTCCGCTGCTATTAGAGGTTAATTCATCCCCAGGTCTTGAAGGCATTGAAGCTGCTACAGAGAAAGATGTGGCGGGCATGATGATCGAGGCTATTGAGCAGCAGTTAAAGTGGAGCCCAGACGCCTAGTTCTTCCAGAATGTTGGGGTAAAAAGCACAAGCAGGGTAAAGATTTCCAATCGACCCAGCAGCATACCCCAACAGAGAACCCATTTGGCAAAGCTACCAATGTCTGCATAGTTGGTAGCTACTGCTCCCAGGCCGGGGCCCAGGTTGTTAAGCGCTGCCGCCGTGGCCGACCAGGCGGTGACATAGTCCAAACCAGATGCTAGCAGCAGCAGTACCATCAAATAGAAAATAGCCAGATAAACACCCACAAATGCCCAGATGGCATCTGCCACCCGTTCAGGAATCTTGCGATTGCGTATCTTTATGGGTAGTAGCGCGTTGGGGTGAACTAAGCGGTAGATCTCTCTGATCCCCTGCTGTGCCAAAATCAGCATACGCCCAATCTTTATGCCGCCACCGGTAGACCCTGCGCAGGCGCCAAAGAAAGATAGAAAGAGCAAAAAGAACGGCAAAAAAGTTGGCCAGGCATTAAATTCTGCGGTGGCAAAACCTGTGGTAGTCATGATTGATACCAGCTGAAAAATACCCTGACTAATACTCTGATCCCAGTCATAGGTGCCGCTGTAGTACAGGTACAGACAGGTAATTAACATGCCTACCAGCAGTAGATAAAAATACATTCTGGCTTCAGGGTCAGCCCAGTAGTAACCCAATTTACGGTTGTGCCAGACATGAAAGTGCAGGGCAAAATTTAGGCCTGAAACAATCATAAAGAATGAACAGATGGCCATAATTGTGCCGCTATCGAAAAATCCAATACTGGCATCATGGGTAGAGAAACCCCCAATGGCCACAGTTGAAAAGCTGTGCCCTATGGCGTCAAAGCCGCTCATTCCCGCCGCCCAATAGGCCAGGGCACAGACCGCCGTGAGTGCCAAATAAATCCTGAACAGTACATTTGCTGTTTCAGTGATGCGCGGCGTCAGTTTGGAATCCTTCACTGGCCCCGGCGTTTCCGCGCGGTAAATCTGCATACCCCCAACGCCGAGCATTGGCAGGATAGCCACAGCGATTACCACAATACCTATGCCACCCAACCACTGTAGCTGTTGGCGATAATAGAGTATTGATTTGGGTAGATGATCGAGGCCAGAAATCACTGTTGCCCCTGTGGTTGTCAAGCCGGAGACAGACTCAAATAACGCATCCATAAAGCTGAGATTGGGTGCCTCGGAAAGCATCAGGGGCAGAGCTCCGAAGGTACTGAGCACAAGCCAAAAAAGAACAGTGACGACAAAACCATCTCTGGTGCGCAGCTCACCGCTGGAATTTTTTGATGGCAACCAAAATACTAGGCCAACAAACAGGGTGATGGCAAAGGCAGTGAGAAACGTCTCTGAGGTGGTTTCCCCATAAATTGAAGCCACAACAATGGGCGTTAACATAGTCAGGCTGAATATCATCAGCAAGACACCGAGTACCCGAGCAGTAATGGCTAAATGCATGGAACCGTCCTAGAAGAAACTAAAACTGACTGCGAACAATTTTTCTACAGCCTTGGTGTTTTCTTTGTCGACAACAAACACGATCACGTGATCTTCGGCCTCAATAACTGTGTCGTGGTGGGCAATAATGACTTCTCCATTACGCACCAGTGCAGCCAGCGTTGCGCCCGGTGGTGACTTGATCTCGCCAATGGCACGGCCCACTACCTTCGAGCTCTTTTCGTCACCGTGAACAATAATCTCTAGCGCTTCTGCAGCACCACGGCGCAGTGAGTGCACGCTAACAGTATCTGCTCTGCGAACATGAGTGAGTAGGGAGCTGGTGGTAGCCTGCTGCGGCGAGATGGCTACGTCAATCTCGCCGCCCTGCATAAGGTCTGCATAGACTGGGTTGCTGATGAGTGTCATCACCTTTTTGGCGCCCAGACGTTTCGCTAACAACGACGCCATAATATTAACTTCGTCATCGTTGGTAAGGGCTAAAAATACGTCGGTTTTGTCAATGTTCTCGTCTAACAACAGCTCTTGATCTGTAGCCGAACCGTTGAGCACTACAGCGCGATTGAGTTTCTCGGAAAGGTAGGCCGCACGCTTAGGAGAGAACTCTATAATCTTGATATTGTATTCGTCCTCAAGTGCCTTGCTAAGCCGGAAGCCGATATTGCCTCCGCCCGCGATCATCAGTCGATGATAGGGCTTCTCAACTCGCCGTAGTTCGCTCATCACCTTGCGAATATTCTTCTTGGCAGCAATAAAGAAAACCTCATCGCCATCTTCGATCACTGTGTCGCCTACCGGAAACAGTGCGCGGTCTCTGCGATAGATTGCTGCCACTCTAGCGTCTGCATTGGGCATGTGTTCTCTTAATGTCCGCAGTTCCTGACCGACTAGAGGGCTATCTTTTACCGCGCGCAATCCCACTAGTTGAATAACGCCGTCAGCAAAATCCAGTACCTGCAGTGCACCGGGCTGTTCGACTAGCTTCCGGATATAATCGGTTACCACCTGTTCGGGTGTAATCATCACATCTACGGGCATATGTTTATCGGTAAACAGCAGGTCTTTGTACTTTGGATTGGTGTAATTAGGGGCGCGAACTCGGGCAATTTTTTTAGGTGTGTGAAACAGCGAGTGGGCTACCTGACAGGCGATGATATTGATTTCATCGCTGCTAGTTACTGCTACCAACATATCGGCGTCTTGAATGCCTGCCCGCACCAGCACGTCAGGATAGCATCCCGTGCCAACCACGGTACGAATATCTAGGCGGTCTTGCAGGGCGCGCAGGGCGTTCTCATTAATATCTACCACTGAGATATCGTTGTATTCTCGGGCCAAATTTTCTGCCAGCGTAGCACCAACCTGTCCGGCGCCTACTATTACTATTTTCATGGTCATTCCGAGTAGTTGTCAGCCTTCTTTTGCAATCGCGAGTAATAAAACCCGTCGTTGCCATTAATAGTGGGGAACAGCTGCCGCCCAAAATCTGTTTTTATTCCCCAGTCCGCTTCAATGGTCAGCAGTTGGGCGTCGGTATACTCTGCTAAAAATTGTTCAATCACACGATCGTTTTCATCGGGCAGTATTGAGCAAGTTGCGTAAAGCAGGATGCCATCATTGTTTAATGTTTGCCAAAGCTGTTTTAGCAGCTGAAGCTGAATTTCTGCTAGCTTAGCAATATCCGCAGGTTTGCGCAGTATTTTGATATCTGGGTGACGCCTGATCACCCCGGTCGCCGAACAGGGGGCATCAATCAAAATGCGGTCAAAGGGGGTCTTATCCCACCATGCCTCTAGATTGCCCGCATCAGCGGCAATCACCGTTGCCCTTAGGCTCAGGCGCTGTAGGTTGTTCTCCACGCGCAGCAGGCGCCGTGGCTCTAAATCTAAGGCCACCACTGTTTTCAGGTCTGCCTGACTTTCAAGAATATGGCAGGTTTTTCCTCCTGGGGCGCAACAGGCATCTAGGACCCGTAGGCCTTTCTCTAGGGCCAACAGTTGCGCTGCTAACTGAGCCGCTTCATCTTGGACGCTGACGCGACCCGCTTCAAAATCGGGTAGTATGCTCACGTCTACTGGCGTATCTAAGACAACGCCCTGGGCACTGTATTGAGTTTCTGAGGCGCTTAATCCGGCATCAGCCAACCTGTTTAGATAGTCCTGCCTTGATACACGCAGTTCATTGACGCGAAGGGTCATTGGCGCGCGAGCGTTGTTAGCGGCAACTATGTCAGCGGCTATTTGCGGTGG
Organism: Porticoccaceae bacterium; assembly: GCA_018663035.1. Lineage (GTDB taxonomy): Bacteria > Pseudomonadota > Gammaproteobacteria > Pseudomonadales > Porticoccaceae > HTCC2207. The sequence goes on along the minus strand of JABJEX010000074.1, from coordinate 20,601 downwards.
CCAAGCCTGCTCTATTTTGGCCAGTAGCCATTTTGGGTGGGCAGTCTCAAACAGGGCATTACCGGCCTGTTGTGCAATTAATTCCTGCTGTTGGCGCTGGAAGCTGCGCAGTACAGCATTCACCAACCCTTTGGCCCATTGGCGTTTGAGTTTAGCTGCGGCAGCGACAGTTTCGTTGATAACCGCGTGTTCAGCGATTCTCATGTGCATAAGTTGGTAGAGGCCCATAGCAATCAGGCCTTGAATTTCGAGATCTTTGTCACGCAGCGGCTTTTTAAGCAATTGCTTGAGCAGTAGCGCAATTTGCGGATACCAGCGCATGGTTCCAAAACACAGCTCTTTAAGCAGGGCGCGGTCTTTTTCGTCTACCTTGGCACTAGTTTCTGGAAGCAGAGCTGACAGGGATTGACCCCGCAGCACTCCGGCTAGGGTCTCTGCTGCTGCAGCACGCACATTCACCGCTTAGTGCCCCAGCAGCTTGTTGACAGCGAGCAAATCGGCGCGGGACTTAAGAATTTCTGCCACAGGCATGCGTGATTTTCCAGGTAGCTGGATTTCTTTGATTAGCAGGCTGCCCTGCCCACAACATACCAATAGGCCCTGATTGTCGGCCCTAATAATTTGACCTGGCTGGCCGCAGGAATCTGTCTCGGCAACCTCAGCCCCCCAGATTTTTAGCCGCTGGCCATCAATCAGGCTGAAGGTTGCCGGGAAGGGATTAAAGGCACGGATTCGTCTGTCCAGCACCGCAGCATCCTGAGACCAATCAATGAGTGCTTCTGCTTTATCGATCTTGGTAGCATAAGTACTCAGCGTATTATCTTGAACGATGGCAACAGCAGTACACTGGCTTAGTTTTTCCAGCGCAATTAACAGTGCCGGTGGGCCCAACTCTGCAAGTCTGAGATACAGCGAGCCGCTGGTCTCGTTTTTAGCGATCTCGCATTGGGTGGTAGACAGCATGGCGCCAGTATCAAGACCGGCATCCATTTGCATAATGGTAACGCCGGTTTCTAGGTCGCCACTTTCAATGGCTCGCTGAATCGGCGCAGCACCCCGCCAGCGAGGCAAAATTGAGCCGTGCACATTGATACAGCCAAGCCTTGGAGCGTCCAGCACAGCTTGAGGAAGAATAACGCCATAAGCCACAACAACCATAATGTCGGCATTGAAGGCCCGTAGAATCCTCTGATCTTCAGATTGCTTGAGTGAGTCAGGCTGACAGACCCTGAGACTATGTTGCTGAGCAATCAATTTGACAGGGCTGGGAGTTAGTTTTTTTCCCCGTCCTGCAGGCCGGTCAGGTTGGGTGTAGACAGCTACGATTTCATGACTGCCGTCACTAAGTAGGGCTTGGAGATGAGTAGCAGCAAAATCTGGTGTTCCCGCGAAGATAATCTTCAAGCTATGCGCTTCCTATGATCGCTGTTTTTTAAGTTTTTTGCGTATTCTGTCGCGCTTAAAAGGCGACAAATAGTCAACGAATAACTTACCTTCTAAATGATCGATCTCATGTTGAATGCAGACTGCCAGTAGGCCTACGGCCTCCTCTTCGAAAGCATTGCCATCGCGATCAAGTGCTCGAATCATTACATGGGCTGGGCGATCTACGGTTTCATAAAACCCTGGAACAGACAGACAGCCTTCGTCATAGGGTAAGCTGCCAGCCTCAAGCACTTCGATCTCTGGGTTGATATAGACCCGCGGCTCATCTTTTGCGTCTGACAAATCCATAACGATCACTCGTTGATGAACATCAACCTGGGAGGCTGCCAAACCGATCCCTTGAGCATCGGCCATGGTTTCAAACATATCGTCGATTAGACGCTTTATGTTGTCATCAACTACAGCGACAGGCTCAGCCTTAATGCGGAGTCTGGGGTTTGGGTACTCAAGAATGTTTAGTCTAGCCATAGCGATTGTGATGAAATTCTAAAAAATTAGTTAAAAGCACTGCTACCATAAAGCTAACTCGTCATCGATTTCTAGGCTGCGAGTTGCTAAGGGAGCAATTATACACTAACGGAGTGCAGGGAATGGACTCGAAAACATGAAAATTATATTGCTTGGCTTTATCTTTCTGCTGCCCAGTTTTCTAGCTGGTTCCTCTTTGCCCACTTTTGCCAGCACGGCCAATTTAGCTGAATCCCCTTCAGCCGATGGGCTTTGAGCCAGTTGAGCTTGATGGCTTAACCCAGCACTTCTCCACCGCAAAATTGGCGCAGCTATTAATCTCTCTGGAGCTGAAAGGCGCTGTGGGTTGTGATCATGGTCTGTATCAGTGGCTGGTTTAAACGGTTTGGTCAGAAAAGACTGATGTCCTATATTGCACTGGGCTTCAAGTTCCGGTAGATTGCGCGATCCTTGAGCATGGTGACTAAAAAATGACCAAACCCTTTGTCGCGATTTTAATGGGCTCCGACTCTGATTTACCAGTGATGGAAGCCAGCTTTGAAATCCTAAAAAAATTCGATATTCCTTTTGAAGTAAAGGTAACTTCTGCCCACAGAACGCCAGAGGCGACCCATAAGTTTGTGACAGATGCAGATGCCCGCGGCTGTGCGGCATTTATCTGTGCAGCAGGCATGGCGGCGCATCTAGCTGGTGCAGTTTCTGCAACTACCCTCAAGCCGGTAATTGGTGTTCCGATTAATGGATCATTAGATGGCTTGGATGCGTTACTTTCTACAGTGCAGATGCCTGGTGGTATTCCTGTGGCAACTGTTGCTATAGGTAAAGCGGGCGCTAAAAACGCCGCTTATCTAGCCGCTCAAATTATTGGCGTTTCTGATGCAGAAATGCACCAGAAGCTGGTAGCGGAGCGCGCGGCTAACGCTGCGGCAATTATTGCTAAGGACGCTGCACTTCAGGAAAAGCTGAAAAACAGCTAATTAGACATTCCTGTGATTAACTGGGATAACCACGCCAAGATAAGTCTTGCCGCCACTGTGCTGCGCAATACCGGCGTGGTTGCCTATCCCACCGAGGCTGTTTGGGGGCTCGGCTGTGATCCCTGGTCCGAAGCGGCCGTTCAACGAATTCTTCAGCTTAAAGGTCGAGCAGAATCCAAAGGACTGATCCTGATTGCGGATCACAGTCGGCATTTTGCCCCTTTTCTACTGGGCCTTGATAAAGATCAACTTACAGTCTTCGAAGGATCCTATGATAAGCCGGTCACCTGGCTAGTCCCCCACAATGGCGTGGCGCCGGGCTGGATAGTGGGCGAGCATGACACGCTGGCTCTCCGTGTGACTACCCACCCTTTGGCAGCTGCACTGTGCGGTGCTTTTGGGGGGCCTCTGGTGTCTACCTCCGCCAACCCGCAGGGTTTGCCTGCAGCCACCACTGGCCTTAAAGTAAAGAGTTACTTTGGAAGCAGCTTGGATTATCAGACGCCAGGATCCGTGGGTTCAGCGCGCCGATCCAGTGAGATCAGAAACTTATTAACCGGAGAGGTAGTCCGTCCAGGATAAAATGCAGCAGATCGACAAAAATCTTGTGAAGACTTACCTGCTTGGCCTCCAAGACAGTATCTGCCAGGCACTGGGAGAAGAGGATGGAGGTCAATGGCAGCGTGACAGCTGGACCAGAGACGAAGGCGGTGGCGGTCAAAGTCGAGTCTTGGTTGATGGCGGTGCCATTGAAAAAGGTGGGGTGAATTTCTCTCATGTCTTTGGCGATCAAATGCCAGCATCTGCTACACAGAATCGGCCGGAATTAGCGGGGCGCAGTTTTGAGGCCATGGGTGTTTCACTGGTGATTCACCCTAAAAATCCCCATGTGCCAACCTCTCATGCCAATGTACGATTTTTTATTGCCGAAAAAGACGGCGAGGAACCCGTATGGTGGTTTGGGGGCGGTTACGATCTTACCCCCTATTATGGAAACGAAGAGGACTGTGTTCATTGGCACAGTACTGCAAAAGCGGCCTGTGACTCATTCTCTGATGCCTTTTATTCGCGCTTCAAATCTTGGTGTGATGATTACTTCTACCTTAAACACCGCGATGAACCGCGCGGTGCAGGCGGCCTGTTCTTTGACGATTTTAACGAGCTGGGCTTTGAAAAGAGCTTTGCTTTTATGCGTAGTGTTGGCGACAGCTTTATTAAAGCCTATCTGCCAATTTTGCAGCGGCGCCGAAATATCGGCTACGGCGATCGGGAGCGTAATTTCCAGCTCTATCGCCGCGGACGCTACGTTGAATTTAACCTGGTTTTCGACCGAGGCACGCTCTTCGGTCTGCAAACTGGTGGTCGTACAGAGTCAATACTGATGTCGTTGCCGCCGCTGGTTCGCTGGGAGTACGATTGGGCTCCTGAGCCAGGCAGTGCCGAGGCTGAGCTGTATGAAAAATACTTAATCCGCCGAGACTGGGTATAAAAATGACCGACCAATATGCCGTTTTTGGCAACCCCATTGTGCAGAGTAAGTCTCCAGACATTCATCTGGCCTTTGCCAAGCAAACCGTGCAAGCCATGGAGTATAGCCGTCAGCTAGTAGCGGAGAGTGGCTTTAAAGTTGCAGCGGATAAATTCTTCCAATCAGGCGGGAAGGGTTTAAATATCACTGCGCCGTTCAAACAGGATGCTTACAGCTATGGTTCACGGACTACAGCCAGAGCTCGTCGCGCTGGTGCGGTCAACACTTTAGCTGTTCAGGATGACGGAACAATCCTAGGGGATACCACCGACGGTGTTGGCCTAATTAAAGATATGGTCGACAACCTGGGTTGGAAGATTCGTGCCAAAAGAGTATTAATCTTAGGTGCTGGTGGCGCGGTGCGTGGCGTCTTGGAGCCGTTATTAGCAGAGCAGCCGCAGCATGTGGTAATCGCCAATCGCTCGGTCGATAAGGCGCTGCAATTAGCCAAAGGTTTTGCTGAAATGGGCTATCTGCTTGGCTGTGGACTAGATGTGCTCGATGGCCAAGAGTTTGACGTGATTATCAATGGTACTAGCGCGAGTTTACAGGGCGGTATGCCGCCGCTACCCAGCAGTATTGTGGCGCCCAGTGCCGGCGAATCCCCAACTGTTTGCTATGATATGGCCTACGGGCCAGCGCCCAGCCCCTTTATGGGATGGGCTCGGCAGCGAGGTGCGTTAACTGCTGATGGCTTGGGCATGCTGGTTGAGCAGGCGGCAGAATCCTTTGCCCTGTGGCGTGGCATTCGCCCTGAGACTCGGGCGGTTATAGATGCTCTGCGACACAGTTTGGTTACCGCCGACTAGCCGCTCTCTGCAGTTTTTAAATGCTGTCTTGCTCTGCAAGATATTGGTTTTTCAGCTTTACGTAATTCGCCGGCGAGTAGGAAAAAAATTTCTTCTCACTATCGCTGAGCGGGCGGAGCTTTTTGCAGGGGTTGCCCACGTAGACAAAGCCGCTCTCTAAGACTTTTCCCGGCGGCACCATGCAGCCGGCACCCACAATTACCTCGTCTTTTACTACAGCACCATCGTTTACGATGGCGCCATTGCCGATCAAAATGCGATCGCCAATTGTGCAGCCATGCAAAATTGCACCGTGACCAATTACTACGTCGCTACCTATGTTTAGTGGCCAGCCTTTGGGGTTGAAGTCCGAGGCATGAGTAATATGCAGCACGGCATTATCCTGCACATTTGATCTGTCGCCGATCTTAATGCTGTGCATGTCGCCGCGAATAACCGCGCCGGGCCAGACTGAGACATCGTCACCCAGAGTCACATCGCCAATGACCGTTGCTGCTGGGTCCACATAGACCAGCTGGCCTAGAGTCGGGGAAATGCCGCGATAAGAGCGAATAGAGTGATCCATAATTTACCAAGTCCGATATAATGAGGATCCTATTGTGGTGAACTATCCATGACTTTTACAACTAAAAAACAATTTATTGCGGGAGTTACCTGCCCCAAGTGTGCGCAGATGGATAAAATCCAGGCCTATTCAGATGCCGGAGTTAACTACAGAGAATGTGTTAGCTGTGGATTTAAGGATGAAATGCGGCTGGCGTCGGCACCGCGAGAGCTCGAAACAAGGGTTAACACTGACAGAGATGAGATTGCCAGTCAGATTCAGCCCGTCAAACTAATTGATCCAAAAGCCTAATTAGGATTTTCTCTTCTGAGGTGATACTGGGGGCTAGTGCAGGCGTACTCTGGTGTTTTGGCTCTTGAATAGCAACCGGATATTCGAGGACTCCATAAGGCAGGGGTAGCGAGTGGCTGGATCATTGCTGCGTTTCCTGCTGAACTCCCTGAGTTTTTCTTGAAGCGATTCATCGTCTTTAATCGCGCCGACTAATTTGTCGCTGAGCAACTGAATAGCACCGTCAATTTGGTTGGCAAAGGGCTCCCCAATAATATGGTGTACGATCAGATTTGACCTTGTCATATCCACAGGAATGACAGAACAGTCGTAGCTGGAGCTCAATAGGTCATTGAGCTCTTCTAGGAGTCGATGCGCGAGGTACGCTTGATACATATGGGCCTCAAGACCCTCTTCGCTGGAGACAATTTCAATTGGAGTATCGATAAACTCCTTGGCCGTAACCACCTGTTGAACAATCGCCCCGGTGATATGGGCGCTGCTAAGAAAGTCTTCGAAGGCGCCAATAAAATCTGGAACCAGGTCTACATAACGCTCAATAAAGCAGGCCAAGGCTTTGGTGCCGTCGCTTTCTCGAAGGTTAATGGAGTGGTGCAGATGCCTGATGCGCTCATTCAAATAAGCAACTAAAAACTCACTAGTTTGGGCCGAGAGTGGCAGCATAGATATGCTCTCTTTGATCGTTGATAACGAGTCAGCTATTGCTTTACAGCGGCTATATATACTGACATCTGAAGGCATCTAGTTTTAAATCTAGCAGATTTTAGGGTGCCTGCCACAAAGTTTGTGCTTTTGCCCAATTGAGGGTCGTCAATAAAACGACTGAACAGTCAAATTTCATCACATTCTGGCTAGAGAAGCGCCCCGTCTTTTGCTACACTCCCCGCGCATTTTAAGCGCCCAAGATTAATGTTCGGGTGTCCATACAGAGGAAGAGCGTTAATTCCTAATCTACCACGGAGAAATAAGCGATGTTGAAAAGAGCGAAAGCACTTTTCTTGGGACTGCTGAGCCCAGCTGTTGCATTAGTAATGGCAGGCAACGTTAGCGCAGAGAGCGCAACGCGGCAGCTCAATATGCCTCAGGGAGTGACCGAAGTCAGTCAAGCAGCCTACGATATTCACATGATTATGATGTGGATCTGTACGGTAATTGGTATTGCCGTGTTTGGCTTTATGTTTTACGTCATGTATGCCCACAGAAAATCACGCGGCGCAGTGGCGGCAAACTTCCATGAAAACCATGTTGTTGAATTGATCTGGACCATAGTTCCAGCACTGATTCTAATCGTGATGGCGATTCCAGCAACAGATGCGCTTTTGAAAGTGTATGACACTGAGAATGCAGATATTGATATCAAGGTAACTGGGTATCAGTGGAAATGGCAGTATGAATATATTGGCGAAGGCGTCAAATATATGAGCGAGCTGCGCACTTCCCAGGACGAGATCTATGGCCGTGCGCCAAGAAGCGAGCACTATCTGCGCGAAGTGACTGAGCCGCTGGTTATTCCGACAGGCAAAAAAGTCCGCTTCCTGATTACTGGCAATGACGTTATTCACAGCTGGTGGGTTCCCGACTTTGGTGTTAAGCGCGATGCGGTACCAGGCCTGTTCACTGCGGCTTGGGCGAAGACTGATCAACCAGGTGTCTATGTCGGCGAATGTACAGAGCTCTGTGGTCTGGGCCATGCATTTATGCCAGTCGTTGTTGAAGTTAAAGAAGAAGCTGAGTACAACGAGTGGTTGGCTGGCAAGAAAGCTGAGGCTGCCGAGTACGCCTCAACGATCGGTAAAGAGTGGTCCTTCGACGAGCTTATGGTTCGCGGTGAAGACGTTTACAACCGCTCCTGCGCAGCTTGTCACCAGGCAGACGGCAACGGTATTCCCGGTGTTTTCCCTGCTCTGAAAGACAGCCCCATTGCACTGGGTGCAAAAGAAGGCCATATCGCTGTGCTTATTGATGGTGTCGCAGGCACATCTATGCAGTCTTTTGCTGATCAGCTGTCAGAAGTTGATATCGCTGCGGTCGTTCACTACGAGCGCAACGCATGGGGCAATGATGTTGGCGATGTAACCCAGCCAATTGATGTCCTCAATTACAAACAAGGCCAATAGGGAGTATTCGACATGGCACATGGTCCCGCAACATTATCTGACGGCTTGGGCAAATACATAAGCCGCTGGGTCTTTACCACCAACCATAAAGACATTGGCACGCTGTACCTGTGGTTCAGCTTTGCTATGTTCATTTTGGGCGGTGCTTTCGCGATGGTTATTCGCGCAGAGCTATTCCAGCCAGGCATGCAGCTGATTAAGCCTGAGTTCTTCAACCAAATGACCACCATGCATGGCTTGGTGATGGTGTTTGGTGCAATTATGCCCGCCTTCGTTGGTCTGGCTAACTGGTTGATTCCAATGATGATTGGCGCGCCTGACATGGCATTGCCGCGCATGAATAACCTAAGCTTCTGGATCCTTCCCTTTGCTTTTTCGATTCTGGTTTCAACGCTGTTTATGGAAGGCGGCGGCCCTAACTTTGGTTGGACATTCTACGCCCCACTTTCTACTACTTATGCGCCAGATACAGTGAACTACTTTATCTTCGGCGTACACATCATGGGTGCATCATCAATTATGGGTTCGATTAACATTATCGCTACGGTAATGAATATGCGCGCACCCGGCATGACTTACATGAAAATGCCTCTGTTTGTTTGGACCTGGGTTATCACCGCCTTCCTGCTGGTTGCAGTTATGCCAGTTCTGGCGGGTGCGGTCACCATGATGTTGATGGATATTAACTTTGGTACCAGCTTCTTTGATGCTGCTGGTGGTGGCGATCCGGTACTGTTCCAGCATGTATTCTGGTTCTTCGGTCACCCAGAGGTATACATCATCATCCTGCCAGCCTTTGGTGTGGTCTCACAGATTATTCCAACCTTCAGCCGCAAGCCGCTGTTTGGCTATTCGTCAATGGTTTATGCCACTGCCGCTATTGCTTTCTTGTCGTTTGTTGTTTGGGCTCACCACATGTTTACCGTAGGCATGCCAATCGCCGGTGAGCTGTACTTTATGTACGCCACTATGCTGATTGCAGTGCCCACAGGCGTGAAGGTGTTTAACTGGATTACTACCATGTACAAAGGTTCTTTGACCTTTGAAACTCCAATGCTGTTCAGTATTGCATTTGTCATTCTGTTCACCTTTGGTGGCTTTACCGGCATGATGCTGTCGATTGCTGCCGCGGACATGCAGTATCACGATACTTACTTCGTGGTTGCGCACTTCCACTACGTAATGGTTGCTGGTGCTGTATTCAGTGGTACCGCTGCGGTTTACTACTGGCTACCCAAGTGGTGCGGTAAGATGTATGACGAAACCATGGGCAAGGTACAGTTCTGGATCGCCTTTATTGGTTTCAATATCGCCTTTATGCCTCAGCACTTCCTAGGTCTAGCTGGTATGCCACGTCGCTATGCTGACTATGGCCTGCAGTTTGCTGACTGGAATATGGTATCTAGCATAGGTGCATTTATGTACGGCGGCGCTCAGATCCTGTTCCTGTATAACGTGATTCGCACCATCGGTTGGGGTAAGCCCACAGATGATCCCAAGGTTTGGGAAGGTGCGGAGGGCTTGGAGTGGACAGTACCCACACCAGCGCCTTACCACACGTTTGCAACACCACCTGAAGTTAAGTAAGAGGCTTAATAGACATGTCGGCGGACTCTAAAAACCCCCTGCTACTGGCGAAACTAGTCGCTTTAGCGGCCGCCATGTTTATGTTTGCAATATTTGTATTGCCGCCACTCTATGATCTCTTTTGTGAGATCACAGGGATCGGCGGCAAGACAGATTCTGCCTATACCGCAGTAGCTGTAGAAGTAGATAGGTCGCGAGATATTGAAGTGCAGTTTGTTGCCACTAACAACGCTACTATGCCCTGGGATTTTTATCCTGTGGAAGAACGAGTGATTGTTCATCCAGGCGAGGCGAGAGAAGTGGTATTTTATGCGCACAATAGAACGAGCAATGACATGTTAGGCCAGGCTATTCCGAATGTCCTGCCTAATAACGCAGCTGACTACTTCCACAAAACCGAATGCTTCTGCTTTAACAACCAACCCCTGGCCGCAGGCGAAAGTGCCGAGCTAGCGTTGGTGTTTATTGTGGATCCAGATTTACCGGCCAGTGTTAATACAGTAACCCTGTCCTACACAATGTTTGATATAACAGATCGCACCAAGGTGCAGGTCTCACAAGTACAGTAAACGGAGAGTAACAATGTCAACTGAAGGTACTTATTACGTTCCCGAGCAAAGTAAATTGCCGATTTTTGCGGCAACTGGCATGGGTGTAATGGCATATGGCGCAGCCTCGTGGGTATTGGAAGGTGGTTCTGCCACAATCTTCCTGATCGGCTCATTGATTATGGCCGCCGTGTTGTACAAATGGTGGAGCATCGTCATTGACGAGAATATGCGCGGCCTCGCCAGCCCCCAGCTCAAGCAGTCTTATGTGCTGGGTATGCTGTGGTTTATTTTCTCCGAGGTAATGTTTTTTGCCTGTTTCTTTGGCGCCCTGTTCTATGTTCGCGTGTTGGTGAGCTCTTGGATTGGTGGTGAAGCCGCTGTTGGATGGTTCGACGATACACCAACTGACGCCTCGGCAGCCAATGCACAATATCTGTACCCTGGTTATGAAAATGTTTGGCCGCCGATGATAACGCCTGACCAGGCAGTCAACGGTGATGCCGCACAGTTTAAAGGCCCAGACGAAGCGATGAACAACCCCGGCATTCTTAACTGGGGCTCTTGGCTGCCGTTTTGGAATACTGTTGTTCTGTTGACATCTAGCTTCACTGTTCACGTTGCTCATGTAGCGCTGAAAGACGGCAACCGTAAAAAGTTTAATACATGGCTGGGCATTACTGTTGCTCTGGGTATTTTCTTCCTGTTTCTGCAGGCAGAGGAATATATTCACGCCTACCAAGAGCTGGGTCTAACGCTGGAATCTGGTATCTACGGAACCACGTTCTTTATGCTGACAGGCTTCCACGGTATGCACGTGACTCTGGGTACGGCCATGCTATTGATTCAATGGCTGCGTGGTCTCAAGGGACACTTTAGCCATGACGACCAGTTCGGTTTTGAAGCGGCGTCTTGGTACTGGCACTTTGTCGATGTGGTTTGGGTAGGCCTATTTATCTTTGTCTACATACTTACCTGATACGCACTAGGTTTTGCTAAGCGGCCAGGTAACCCCTGGCCGTTTTTATCTGTGCAAAAAGTTATTGGGAATCTTTGGCTGGCGCGGGCTTTGGTGCCGGGGGGCTAAGAACAGTGGCTTCTGGGTGAAGCTTGCGATCCCAGGGTGCGGTACTGCCAAGTTGACCTGTGTAGATTCCGTAAGCAATAGTTCCCAACAGCAACGCTGCTAGCGTGATGCGGGTACCCAGCGCAAAAAGCAGACGCCGCTTAGAATTGCCAAGATCTCTAACGAGAAAATTCAGGCCGCTAAACAGACTGATTAATACGGCGATAAAGAGTACAACGATAATAGTTTTTAACAACATTGACTTTAACACTCATGTGAAAGGTTGGAATTTAAACATAGATGACGACTAAGGCCCACTATCCTACGCAGCGTTTTAGCTGGCAGCCCAATAAAAAGATATTGGCGCTGAGCCTGTGCCTGTTTCCACTGTTAATTGTTCTGGGATACTGGCAGCTAGATCGGGCCGATGAAAAGCTGCGTATTCTCAACCAATACAATGCTAATCAGCAGGCAGCGCCAGCTGGGTTGGCAGATCTTGCCGAGGGAGAGAACTTACAGTACCGCAGTGCCTGGCTACGAGGTGAGCTAGATTCAAGCCGGCGCGTCATTCTTGACAACCGCGTTCGGCATGGACGGCCCGGGTACGAAATTCTGGAACCATTTAAGGTTGCCGGCCTGACGCAAACCCTATTGGTCAATCGAGGTTGGGTAGAGGCATCCCTCGATCGCAATCAATTGCCCAATGTGCCTGAGGTGGTGGGTTCAGTACAATTGCGCGGCTCGTTCTATCAGACACTGGGCGGCTACAGGCTAGATGACGGTCTAGGACGCGTTGCAGAGTGGCCGGCAAGAGTGGGCTGGATCTCAGCTGAGCGCGCTGAGACGCTCTATGGTGAGGTGTTTTTTGCCTATCAGTTGCGTCTCGATCAGGACAGTGCTGGGGCATTGCAAACAGGCTGGCCCACTGTGGCGGTACAGCCCTCTAAGCACACTGGATACGCGGTGCAATGGTTCGCCATGGCACTGGTGTTAGTAATAATGACGGTAATCGCCAATTCCAATTTGGCGGACTGGTTAAAACAGCGTTCAGCCGCAAAGACTGGCCGCAACAAACAGGATTGATAAACAATGACTGAAAAAACTGAAATAACCGCTCAGCAGCGCAGCTTCCAGTACCAGATCTGGTTGATGTTGATTATTGTTTTCGGTGTGATCATCGCTGGCTTTTTGATGGTGCCAAAAAATGAAGAGCAGCGTCAGGCCATGATGCAGCGATTCGGCACTACCAATCAGGGTGAGATAGTCACTCCTAGTGTCGATATGAGCTCTTTGCTATCGCCTCTCTCCAATGCTGAAGAGGCCAAGTGGAAAGTGGTGGTTGCAGGCGGTGAAGGCTGTGATCAGGGCTGTCAGGACGTGCTGTTAAACAGCCGTCAGATTCATATGCTGTTGGGCAAATCCAGTCGCCGTCTAGAGCGCATTTTCCTGCCAAGCCTCTCCAGCGTGGAGTTGATTGACCTCGAAGAGCTCCAGGCCGTTCACCCCTATTTGCTGATAAACCCCACTGAGCAGTCTGAGTTTAAACAACTGATCGCTGGCAGCTCTGCGGACTGGGATATGTCAGATGCTCGGTACTTTGTGGTTAGCCCAGATTATCAGGCGGTTTTATATTACACCCAGACCCATGATGGTGGTGGTCTGCTAGATGACCTCAAACATCTGTTAAAATATTCGCCAAACCGATAAATAAGGCCCCTTGGGATAAGAACTAATGTCCAATATTGATACCACTAGCACAGTTACATGGCGCGATTACCTAGAGCTTTGCAAGCCCAACGTGGTGGCCCTGATGATACTCACCTCGGTAATTGGAATGTTGTTGGCAACCAGCCAAACTGTGCCCTTGGAGATCTTGTTGTTTGGTAATCTGGGTATTGCACTCTGTGCCGGCTCTGCCGCTGCGGTAAACCACATAGTTGATCGACATGTCGATGACAAGATGGCACGTACGGCCAACCGGCCTATAGCGCAGGGTCGTCTCGAGCCAGGTCAAGCGATTTTGTTTGCCCTGATTACTGGCATTGCTGGCATGATTATCCTGCTGGTCTATACCAACGTGCTCACCGCCTGGCTAACCCTGGCATCTCTTGTTGGCTATGCCTTTATCTATACCATGTTTCTAAAGCGCGCGACGCCACAAAACATTGTAATTGGTGGTCTCGCGGGCGCTGCGCCGCCGCTACTTGGTTGGGTGGCTGTCACCGGTGAGATTCACCATAACGCTCTGCTATTGGTACTGATTATTTTCGCTTGGACTCCCCCGCATTTTTGGGCTCTGGCGATCCATCGCAAAGATGAATATGCCCAGGCAGAAATTCCCATGCTGCCAGTGACTCATGGCGAGAGATATACCAAGATCAACATTCTGCTGTACACGGTAATGCTCATCATTATCACCGTACTGCCCTATCTAACCGGTATGTTTGGCTGGCTGTATTTGACTGGTTCGCTGCTTCTTGGTGCGCGATTCTTATACTGGGCCATAGTGATGTGGTTTAACAAAGATAGCGGTATGAAAACCTTCAAGTTTTCGATCATTTATCTGATGGTTCTTTTTGCCCTAATGTTGGTCGACCATTATTTAATTGAGAAAGCCCTCTACATAGTTTGATCCAAAGGCTGAGCCCTTAGTGCGTTAGAAGAAACAAAGGAACGACAATATGCAACAGCAAGCAGCGATACGTAGAACAATAGCCCTAGTACTGGCGTTTATTCTTTTGGTGGTTTATGGGTTTATCTGGCGTATGAATCAGCCAGTGATCATGAATAATGAGCAGCTGCGCGCCAATGGTGCGGTGGTGCTTGATACCCCAAGAATTTTTAGTGATTTTGAGCTTGTTGATCACAATGGCGAGTTGTTTAACATTGCGCGGATGCAAGATGTGTGGAGTATCGTTTTCTTTGGTTTCAGTAACTGCCCTGACATCTGCCCCACCACCCTAGCTGTGCTCAATGATACCTACAGCAAAATGAAAGACAGCGAAAAAGAAAAGTTTCAGGTGATAATGATCTCACTTGATCCAGAGCGAGACACGGTTGAAGCCCTTGCCGACTATGTGCCCTATTTTAACGCTGAGTTTATTGGCGTGACGGGCAACAAACATCTAATTCGACGCCTTACCGCAGAGATCAATGTGGCCTATAACATAGTGCCCCTCGAAGGCGAGGACTACACGGTTGATCACAGCACCCAGCTAGTATTAATTAACCCTAAGGGTCACTACCACGGCTTTTTCAGAGCTCCCCACAGTGAAACTATGTTGAGAAGCACCTGGCGCTCAATTGCCGCCAGTTTTTAGTCGACTAGCGACTCTGTCGGACACCTAGGGATAGCGTAAACAACAGCGCCGCGCTGAGGACTACCGATGGCCCAGCTGGGGCATCGGTGTACCAGGACAGAGCCAGCCCCATCACCACAGTGAGCATAGCGATGCCACTGGCAGCAAAAGCCATCTGCTCAGGTGTGTAAGTCACGCGTCTTGCTGTGGCCGCGGGAATAATTAGCAGTGCCGTAATCAACAGAACACCAACAATTTTCATTGCAATAGCGATCACCAGTGCGGTAATTAGCATCAGTGCGGTCCGCACAGCAGGCACATTGGTCCCCTCCACTGCTGCTAGCTCAGGATTGACAGTAATATTAATCAGCTGTTTCCACAGTAGCCCTAAAAGGATCATCACCAGCGTGGCGACGCCGTAGATAACCCAAAGATCATCGATAGTCACGGACAGTAAATCGCCGAACAACAGTGACATTAGATCTACTCGCACATCGGGCAGAATGGAGATAACCACTAACCCAGCTGCCAGTGCCGAGTGAGAAAGAATACCTAGTAAGGTATCTAGAGACAAAAACCCACGCTGCTCAAGAACTACTAAACCCAAAGCCATGATCAGGGGCACAGCGGTTACTGTAATGCTCATGTTGACACCGAGCAAAACGCCTAGAGCGACGCCTAACAGGGCGCTGTGAGCCAAGGTATCGCCAAAGTAAGCCATGCGCCGCCAAACCACAAAGCAGCCCAGCGGACCTGCTACCAAGGCAACCCCCAGCCCAGCCAGCAGAGCGTAAAGTAAAAAATCAATCATGATCGCAGCCCTCACCTGATCCATGCGCCCCATTGGCTTCCACAATCTCGCCATGCATGCCGTGATGATGATCGTGGTCATGGGCGTAGATTGCCGTCTGACCGAAAATGCTTAAATATTCTGGGTCCTGGGTGACCTGCTCAGGTCGACCGTGACAACAGATATGATGATTAAGGCAGACAACCTGATCGGTCGCCGACATGACAATATGGAGATCGTGGGAAACCATCAACACAGCACAATTAAGCTCTTTGCTGAGGTCACCGATCATCTTGTAGAGTGCGTTCTGGCCGTTAACATCCACGCCCTGAACAGGCTCATCTAACACCAGTAAATTAGGCTTTCGCAAAATAGCTCTAGCTAGCAGCGCCCGCTGCATTTCACCACCGGAAAGATTTTGGATAGGCGTGGATGCCAGATGGCCGATACCCACAGATTCCAAGGCGCCATGGCAAGCCTGATGGCTAGTGTTGGCCAGCTGCAAAAAACGACAGGTCGAAATCGGCAATGTTGGATCAATATGCAGTTTTTGAGGCATGTAGCCAATCCGCAGGTTGGCTGCAGGGCGAACTGAGCCGGAGTCAGGTGCCAGTAAACCTAAGATAATTCTCACCAAAGTGGATTTCCCTGCTCCATTGGGGCCAATCAAAGTCGTGATTTCCCCTTGCTTAAGCTGCAGGCTGATATTTTGCAATATTTGCTGGCCATCAAAATGCTTGTTGACTTCAGAAAGGACCATTAACGGCTCAGTCATGACTAAACTCCGGCTTACTATCCGAACACTGAGGGCAGAGCCCAAGTAACTCAAGAGACTGACTTTGCAAGGTAAAATTTGCCTTATCGCTAGCGCTTTGTAGCAGATCGTTTATTGAATTGTGGGCCACTTCAGCAGCACTGCCGCACTGAGTACAGATCATAAATAGATTGCTGTGCTCGCTATTTGGAAACGGACAGCCAATATAGGCGTTTAATGATGGGATTCGATGAATAAGACCTAGTTGAAGCAAAAAATCTATGGCTCTGTACACCGTGGCCGGCGCCACAGGCTTGTCGAGGAGCTTAGACAGCTGATCCTGTAACTGATAGGCCCCAAGTGGCTGATGGCTCTGCCATAATAGGCGAAGCACAGATTCACGAGTGGGTGTCATGCGAGCCCTGTGCTGTGCGCAGAGGTCATTAGCTCGTGTAAGCGCCGCGTTAATGCAGCGGCCATGGTCATGGGGCTGATGGACCAGTCGAGAATTTGTCAGCATAAAGGCTTAGCCTGTTAGGATTTCAATAAATGTTACGTTATAATATAACACAAAAGCGTATTATGAATAGCGCTGCCTGCAATTGAAAAAATTACCTATGATTAAAATGATACATTATAACATTTTGCTTCTGCCAATTACGCTTTTCTTGGGGATAGCCAGTGTCGCGCTGTCAGCCGAAAGCATGGCTAACGATAAGCCTCGCCCGCTGATTATCACCACTATCAAGCCCCTAGCCATTATTGCCCAGTCTGCTGTGGCTGACGCCGCAGAGGTGGATTTCCTGATGCCTAGTAATCAATCGCCTCATCACTATTCATTACCAGTCTCAGCACTAAAGAGGATCGCTCAGGCCGATCTAGTAATCTGGATTGGTCCGACATTTGAGTCTCGCAGCACCAAGGCAATATCGGCCCTTCTTCCCGACAGGCGCCTAACCGCCTTAGGCTCTGTCAGTCAAGGCGCTGAACAGTTTGTCGATCATGACCACAGTCACCATCTGGCCACGGACCCACATATCTGGCTTAGCCCAGCCAAGGCTAACGCGCTAGCCGCTAAAATCCAGCAGCACCTTGGCCTGCCGGAAAAGCCGGTACTCAGTAATCAACAATGGGCGCAACTCAGTTCAGAATTAGCCCAGGTCAAAAGCGAAACATTTATTAGTCATCACGACGCCTATGGTCATTTTGTAGAAGCCTTTGGGATGCGGCCGGGGCTGGCGATCAGAGACAGTAGCGGAGCTGCTCAGGGGGTCAAAAGCCAATACCAGCTGCGCCACAAAGTTGCTAACGCCGGGGCTAGCTGTGTGATAGTTGAGCCTCAGTATCTAGATAAAGATATCGCAGTTATAGCCGAAGAGTTTGGCTTGCCCACTGTTATGATGGATTTGCAGGGCACAGACCAGCCGCTTTCCCATCAGGCTTACGCAGAGTTTATTAGTGGGCTGGTTGCGCAATTTAAAGCCTGCTTTGGCTAAATCATGTATCCTTGAACCATCAATTTTGCCCAAAAAGTCTGATCCTATGTCCACAAAAACACCACTGATCCTTGTCGATGGCTCCTCCTATCTGTATCGAGCTTTCCATGCATTACCTCCGCTAACTAATAGCAAAGGGAAGCCCACAGGTGCGGTCAAAGGTGTTATTAATATGATGCGCCGACTACAAAAGGACTATCCCAACAGCACACATGTTGTTGTTTTTGATGCCAAAGGAAAAACCTTTCGCGACGATATGTATGCAGAGTACAAAGCCAATCGTCCTTCTATGCCCGATGATCTGCGCATACAGGTAGAGCCCATTCACAATATTATTAAGGCTATGGGTATGCCGATGCTAGTGATTGAAGGAGTTGAGGCCGATGATGTTATTGGCACCCTAGCGCTCCAAGCTACTGCCGCAGAGCAGCCGGTTGTTATCTCAACAGGCGACAAAGATATAGCCCAGATGGTCAATGAGCACATTGTGATGGAAAACACCATGACCAACACAGTGCTAGATAGAGCAGGGGTCATAGAGAAATTTGGTATTCCCCCCGAGCTTATTATCGATTTCTTAGCGCTGTTGGGCGATAAATCTGACAACATACCCGGTGTTCCAGGTGTGGGTGAGAAGACAGCATTGGGATTACTACAGGGAATAGGGGGCTTGGATGAAATCTATGCCCGCCTCGATGAAGTTGCCAATCTAGAGTTCCGCGGCGCCAAAACCATGGCGCCAAAGTTGCAGGAACATCGAGAGCTCGCCTATCTGTCGTACCGTTTGGCAACTATCAAGACCGACGTAGAAATGGATTTGAGTATCAGTGAATTGCAAAATGGCGCACCAGACAACTCAGCTCTACTTCGCCTGTTTAAGGAGATGGAATTCAAAACCTGGATCGCCGAGCTAGAAGATGGCGCCAATGGTACGACCGCCATCCAGACCCAAACTGATGAAGAGAATGAAGAGCCGGCCGCAATAAACGCAGCCAGTCAGAGTCCCATCGACAAAGATTATCAAACCGTTTTGACCCAGGAACACTTCGACCTCTGGATTAATAAGATAAGCAGCGCAGAATTGGTTGCCGTAGATACAGAAACCACAAGTCTAGATTATATGCAGGCCAAGCTAGTTGGCATCTCTGTGGCGGTAGCGGCTGGTGAAGCCGCGTATATTCCGTTTGGCCATGACTATCTAGGCGCTCCAGAACAGCTAGACAAAGACAGGGTCTTGGCCCAGCTCAAGCCATTACTAGAAAGTAGCGAGATAAAGAAAGTCGGACAAAACCTTAAATACGACATGAGTGTATTAGCTCAGCACGGTATTCAATTGCAGGGCATAGCTTTCGACACCATGCTTGAATCCTATGTACTCGATAGTGTGGCCAGCCGCCATGATATGGATAGCCTGGCAGAAAAATATCTCAGTGAAACCACCACGAGTTTTTCAGACGTAGCTGGCAAAGGCGTGTCCCAGCTGACATTCAACCAGATCGCTCTTGAGCTTGCCGCACCCTACGCCGCCGAGGACGCTGATATTACGCTTCGTCTGCACCAACATCTGTGGCCTAAGCTATCCAGCCAGCCATCACTGACCTCGGTGTTTAATGATATTGAGCTGCCATTGCTGCCCGTACTATCAAGGATTGAGCGCACAGGTGTACTGGTAGATGGCACATTATTATTCCAGCAAAGCCAAGAACTCACAGAGCGGCTCGCTGAACTAGAGACCCAGGCCTGGGATATGGCGGGGCAGCAATTTAATTTGGCCTCCCCCAAACAGTTGGGAGAAATTCTCTTTGAAAAGCTGGAAATACCTGTGCTTAAAAAGACGGCTAAGGGCGCTCCCTCGACCAAAGAAGAAGTGCTGCAGGAACTGGCTCTGGATTACCCACTGCCTAAAGTGCTGTTAGAACACCGTGGCCTAGCTAAGCTAAAGTCTACCTATACTGACAAGCTACCCACTATGATCAATCCCGCCAGCAAGCGTATCCATACATCCTATCATCAGGCGGGTACAGCAACGGGCAGGCTATCATCCTCAGACCCTAACTTGCAGAATATTCCAGTACGCACCCTCCAGGGCCGTCGAGTCCGTCAGGCGTTTGTTCCTCCTATGGGCTGGAAGATGGTTGCTGCTGATTACTCGCAAATTGAGCTACGGATTATGGCGCACCTCTCAGAGGATCCTAGCCTTCTGGGCGCCTTTGCCGCTGGCCAAGATATTCATAGAGCCACCGCTGCTGAAGTATTTGGCGTTGCCACAGAGCAAGTCACTGCAGATATGCGTCGCAGTGCCAAAGCGATTAATTTCGGGCTGATCTATGGCATGTCTGCGTTTGGACTGGCGCGGCAACTGAGTATAGGCCGCAAGCAGGCAGCAGAATATATTGAGCTGTACTTTGAACGTTATCCCGGTGTTCAAAGCTACATGAACAATATTCGTCATGCGGCTGCAGAACAGGGTTACGTAGAAACAGCCTTTGGGCGCCGCCTCTACCTCCCAGAGATCAATTCTAGAAATGGCATGCGACGGCAGGCCGCAGAGCGCACTGCAATTAATGCACCTATGCAGGGCACAGCAGCAGATATTATCAAGCTGGCCATGATCCATGTCGATGACTGGCTGCAACAGTCTGGTTTGCAAAGCCGCATGATTCTGCAAGTACACGATGAACTAGTGCTCGAAGTGCCAGAATCTGAACTAGAACTGGTTAAACAGGGTTTGAATGAGCGTATGGAAAATGCCGCATCCCTGCGCGTACCATTGGTGGTCGATGTAGGTGTAGGCGATAACTGGGATGAAGCACATTAATGCAGGCAAAAAACACCATTTGAAAAATATTTAATTTTTTTT
>JABJEX010000073.1 GCA_018663035.1 Porticoccaceae bacterium | reverse complement strand
GGTCAAGACGCTCTTGATGGTTTCCAAGTATGATCACTGCCTAGATGATCTGCTGTATCGCCAGCGAAAAGGCGAATTTAATATGGAGATTACCGCTGTAGTCTCCAACCATCAGGATCTCCGACCCATGGTGGAGCGCGAAGGTATTCGGTTTATCCACCTGCCGGTCACCAAAGACACCAAGACACAGCAAGAGCAGCGGCTTCTGGAAATAATTGAAGAGACAGACACAGAATTAGTGGTGCTGGCTCGCTATATGCAGATCCTCTCTGAAGATTTAACTAAGAAACTTTCAGGGCGCTGCATCAACATTCACCATTCGTTTCTGCCGGGCTTTAAGGGTGCCAAACCCTACCATCAGGCCTACGATCGCGGCGTAAAGGTTATTGGTGCCACTGCCCATTATGTGACCTCTGATCTAGACGAGGGCCCGATTATTGAGCAGATTCTGACGAGAGTTGATCACAACTACAAACCTCACCACCTTGTGCGTGTGGGCCGTGACAACGAATGTATGGCACTAGCCAAAGCAGTGAAATATCACGTTGAGCGACGCGTGTTTTTAGACGGTAATAAAACCGTCGTATTTTTGGGAAGCTAATTCTCCGAGGAGAAGGGACTATGCCATTTGGTCTGTTAAAATACGGTCTCAGCAGAGACTACCCAGCAAAGCACCACTTTACCCCAGCTACCGAGCTCAAAAAGCACTATGACGTGGTCATCATTGGGGCTGGAGGGCATGGTACGGCCATAGCCTACAACCTTGCCAAATATCACGGTATCACCAATGTTGCTGTGCTGGAAAAAAGCTATCTGGGCGGCGGCAACACCGCTCGCAATACAGCGGTTATCCGGTCCAACTACCTGACTGAAGAAGGGGTAGAGTTCTACCGAGAGTCAGTCAAGCTCTACAACAACCTCAGCAATGAGTTCAACTATAACGTGATGATGGAAAACCGCGGTCAGTTAACTCTGGCTCACAGTGATGCGGCAATACGCAGCTTTCGCTGGCGAGCAGAGGTCAATCAGCATATGGGAGTTCGCTCGGAGCTAGTAGATCGCCAAACCATCGCTGAGCTAGTGCCTAACCTAAACATGTCTGAAGATTCACGCTTCCCCATTATGGCGGGTCTTTGGCATGCCGATGGCGCCACCGCTCGTCATGATGCAGTGGCCTGGGGATACGCCAAAGGAGCCTGTGAACGAGGTGTAGAATTACATCAACTCACCGAAGTAGAAGATATTGAAGTTACTCAGGGACGTGTGACTGCTGTCAAAACTAACCGCGGGCGGGTCGAGTGCGCTGCGGTGGTTCAGGCCGTGGCAGGGGCCAGCTCAGTGGTAGCAAAAAAAGCCGGCATCCGTCTGCCGATACACTGCTACCCCTTGCAAGCAATGGTCACCCAACCTTACAAACCTATTTTGACACCCCATGTCAGCTCACCCCATGTGCATGTCTATGTGCATCAGACATCGCGAGGCGAATTTGTAATAGGTGGAGGCTCTGACCCCTACCCGCTCTACCACACCAGAGCCACGCTGGATCAACGGGAATCTTTAAGCGCGGCTGCTCTGGAACTATTTCCGTTTTTATCTCAGGCGCGTATGTTGCGCCAATGGGCAGGTACCACGGATATGACGCCGGACTACAGTCCAATCATGGGGCTCAGTCCAGTAGAAAATTACTATCTGGATGCAGGCTGGGGAACCTGGGGTTTTAAAGCCACGCCTATCTGCGGAGTGACCATGGCAGAGCTGGTGGCCACCAAGAAGGTGCCAGATATTATCAAGCCATTCGAGCTTGAGCGCTTTTATAACTACGAACAAATCAACGAAGCCGGCGCCACTGCCGCCAGCCACTAGGGGGAAAAGACATGAAATTACTGACCTGCCCTCTCAACGGCCCGCGCAATATTTCAGAGTTCACCTATGGCGGTGAATACCACCCGATGCCAGATCCCAACAAGACGGACCCAAGGCAATGGGCTGAGCATGTATTTTTCCATGACAACGAAGCAGGCATAGTGACTGAATGGTGGTGTCACAGCGCTAGCTCATTTTGGTTTTTGGCCGAACGCAACACTATCACTGATCAGGTGATTCGCACCTTTGAAGCCAGCGAACTTTTCAATCAGCGCGTTGATTTCGCTGCGGAGTCTGGAGATAACTCATGAAAAATCGCCTCCCAGCGCCCTATGGTCAGCTAATTGACCGTGAGCAGCAGATAGACTTTAGCTTTGAGAAAAAATCCTACAGCGGCTTCGCCGGCGATTCGATTGCCAGTGCACTAGCTGCCAATGATCAGTGGCTACTGAGCCGCTCTTTTAAGTATCACCGTCCGCGCGGGGCTCTGACAATGGCGGGTCAGGATGCCAACACATTGGTTCAGTTACCGTCCAATCCAAATGCTTTGGCAGATCGTGAGACTATTAGCCAAGATTTGGCAGTGATGGCACAAAACTATAGCGGCAGCCTCAACCATGATCGCGGCGCTCTCTTAGGCCTGTTCTCGAGATTTCTGCCGGTTGGCTTCTATTACAAAGCCTTCTTTAAGCCCAGGGGCATCTGGGAAAAATGGGCACCATTAATTCGTAAAAAAGCTGGGCTGGGTGTGATTGACCAGCAGCTTGAGCCTGAGTATTACGACAAGCAGTACAAATTTTATGATGTGGTGGTTGTAGGTGCTGGCCCAACCGGCATGCAGGCGGCATTGACGGCGGCTGTTGATGGTTGCGAGGTCCTGCTAGTTGATGAAAACCCAAGCCTGGGTGGGTCTCTGAACTATGCGCGCTTTGATGCCGAGGGCACCGTAGCTTCCGAGACAAAAGAGCGACTTATTGCGACGATTAAAGCCAATAAAAATATTAGCTGTATGACCAACAGCCTGGTCAACGGCTGGTTTGGTGACAACTGGCTACCAATCATCAGTGGTAAGCGACTGTATAAGGTACGTGCCAAGCAAACGATTCTCTGTACCGGTGCGCTCGAACAGCAGGCAGTCTTTCACAACAATGATCTGCCAGGCGTAATGATGAGCAGCGCAGCGCAGCGCCTGATGCATCTCTATGCCGTGCGCCCAGGTAAGGCCTCGGTGATTGTCACAGGCAACAATGATGGCTACGCCAACGCACTGGATCTTATGGACGCGGGCGTCGAGGTCAAAGCTATAGTTGACCTCCGCGATCAGCCTCCAGAAACCAGCCTAACCAAGGCAGCTAAGCTGCGCGGAATCCAGATAAAATTGGGTTATGCAGTGTATGCTGCCAAGAAAAAAGGCAACCATTTAAGCGCCGTTGAGATCAGAAAAATTAGTGCTCATGGTCTGTGCGAACATCAGTATCAGACGATTGCCTGTGACTTGCTGTGCATGGCAATTGGTTACACGCCAACCTATCAGCTTGCCTGTCAGGCAGGTGGGCAGCTGAGCTACGATGATCAGTCTTCAATGTTCACCCTCAAGAACTTGCCGGATGGGCTTCAGGTCGCCGGATCGGTCAACAGCTACTGGGAGCTCAGCAACTGCCTTGAAGAGGGTGCCAGAGCTGCCAGAGCAGCCACTCATGCGCTGGGCTTTACTCAGGGAGACGCCGAGCAACCGATTCCTCGAGAAAACCAGAGCCCAAATCATAGCTGGCCAATTTTTTCTCATCCCAAGGGCAAAGAGTTTGTGGATTTTGACGAAGATCTAACCATCGCAGATATTATTAATGCCACCAGCGATGGCTACGAGCACATTCAGTTGGTCAAGCGCTACTCTACCTGCGGCATGGGCCCATCTCAGGGTCGACACTCTGCGCTGGCTGCAGCTCGCCTTGTTGCCGCAGCAACTAACCGTACAGTGGCCGAGACCGGTGTTACCACAGCTCGACCACCGTTTGCGCCCGAGCACCTGGGGCACAGCGCAGGTCGTAGCTTTTACCCAGCCCGACGCAGCAATATGCACTACCGGCATCTAGAGGCTGGCGCAGAAATGCTGCAGGCTGGCGCCTGGTATAGACCAGCATTTTATGGTCGATCAGAAGAGCGCGATCAGTGCATTAACAATGAGGTTAACAATGTTCGTAATAATGTTGGCCTGGTGGATGTGTCTACCTTGGGTGGGCTTGAAGTGCGCGGCCCAGATGCAGGAGAGTTTCTCAACCGCATCTATACCTTCGGTTTTGTGAAGCAACCCCTGGGCAAGGCCCGCTATGCGCTACTCACTAATGAAGCCGGTGTGGTTATTGATGACGGTGTCGCCTGTCGCTTTGCAGAGGATCATTATTACGTCACAGCAACGACCGGTGGGGTCGATCGCGTCTATCAGAGTATGCTGAAATGGAATGCTCAGTGGCGACTGGATGTGGATATTGCCAATGTCACCTCAGCGTACTGCGGCGTCAATATTGCCGGCCCCAAAGCGCGTCAGGTGCTGAGTAAAGTATGTGATGCTATAGATCTTTCCAATGAGGCGTTTCCCTACATGGCTGTGCGCCAGGCTGAGGTTGCCGGCATCCAAGCCCGTCTTATCAGGGTCGGCTTTGTCGGCGAACTGGGCTACGAGGTTCATGTCCCCCAGCAATATGGTGAAGCCCTTTGGGACGCCCTTATGGCTGCAGGTAAAGAAGACAATATACAGCCCTTTGGCATCGAGGCTCAGCGTGTACTGCGCCTTGAAAAGGGCCACATTATTATTGGCCAAGACACTGATGCCATGTCAAACCCTACGGAAGTTCAGATGGGCTGGGCTGTCTCTCGCAACAAGCCTTTCTTCGTCGGCGGTCGCACCATTAGCGAACTGGAAAACAAAACCATTAATCGTAGCCTCGTCGGATTTGTAGTGCATGACCCCAAGGCACCTATACCCAAAGAGAGCCATCTGGTTCTGGATGGCCAGCAAATGAGTGGGCGAGTCACGTCTTGTAATTATTCACCCACGCTAGGCAAGGCCATAGGCCTAGCTTATGTTGAACCCAGCAAAGCCGCGCCTGGCAGTCAGATAAGCATTAAATCCACTGCTGGCGTATTGGTGTCCGCAGAGGTCGTGGCACTGCCCTTCTATGACCCACAAGCTGCGCGTCAGGAGCTATAAGTATGACTCATGTAAATTCTAGTCAACCCGCCATGCAGAACCAGCGCCGCAGTCCGCTTTACCGTCGCCACACCGAGCTTAAAGCAGAATTTGAATCTCTGGGCGATGCATCACTTGTCAGTCGCTATGGCGAGCTTGCAGCCGAGATTGAATCAGCAGCGCAGCTCGGGCTTGCAGACCTATCGGCTCTACCGCGTATTGGATTCAAAGGCGCAGGGGCACCGCAATGGGCCATCAGCCAAGGCATTAAACTTCCAGAGTCGCCCAACCACAGTGTCGTGCAGGACGATGGCGCACTGGTAGGTAAACTCTCTCATCAAGAACTGCTGATCCTTTCAGATCTGGCGGGTTCGTCAGCGCTGGTCAACAGCCTTGAGCCAGTTCAAATCGAGAGCCTAAAGCAGTCAGAACCCGCAGCCCAAACCTATCATCTGCCCAGAGCCCACAGCCACAGCTGCCTCGCCGTCACTGGTACAGCCGCCGCGGAGATGTTCTCCAAGGTCTGCGGCGTAGACCTGCGCAGCCATAAGTTTGCTCAGGGGCAGATTGCACAGACATCTCTCGCTAAAATTAATGCGGTTATTGTGCGCCACGATTTGGCAGAAACTCCCTGCTTTTATGTGCTCAGTGATATTTCTACCGTGGAATTCCTCTGGGACTGCTTACTGGATGCCATGCAGGAATACGCCGGTGTCCCAGTGGGTGTCGCTGCACTGCGAAGCCTTGCCGCCAGGGGATAACGCAAACGGCGCCGCATAGCTTATACTCGGCGTCATGAAAAATAATAAAAACATAGAAATCGGCGCACTGCGTATTTTTGCAGCCGTCACCGAGGCCGACACCTTAACCCAAGCAGCCGAGCGTCTTGGCGTTACTCAGTCAGCAGTATCCCAGACCATTAAACAGCTTGAGACTCAAACCGAAACCCAGTTGGTGGTAACCAGATCCAGGCCAATAAAGCTCACCCCCAGCGGCCAGGTACTCAAGGATTACGCACAACAAATTATCAATGACACTCAGCGGATGTTGGCTGATGTGCGCATGACCGCTAAGGGGGGGCTGCTGCCACTGAATGTGGGTATGGTTGACTCTTTCTGTGATGTCGCCGGGCTACAACTCATGCAACAGGTGAAACCCTTTGTTTCTAAGCTAGCTCTGCGCACTGGGCTCGGCTCATCACTGTCGCAGGATCTACTCAATCGCAATCTGGATCTGCTAATAACCAGCGACCCTATCGATGAACACCCAGAGTTACAGCGCCACCCCATTCTGCGCGATCCCTTTGTGATGATAGTGCCGGAAAAATATGCTCAGGGCGGTGCGGTTACACCCGCCTGGCTAGCAGAAAACATTCCCTTTATCCGCTACACCAGACAGTCACGGCTGGGTGCCCTCACAGATCTCATAGCGCGACGCCTAAATATCCAGCTGCAAACCGCCTACGAGCTAGATAGTACGCAGACATTACTGCGGTTTGTGCAGTCGGGACAGGGCTGGGCAATCACCACGGGGCTCTGTATGGTTCGCTACCCAGAGCTACTCAAGGGCTGTCGGGTAATGCAGTTGGCACGAGGTTCAAATGCCAGACATCTGACCATGCTCTGTCGGCAAAATGAACTGGGCGCAGTGCCCGACAAAGTTGCCGGTATCTGCCGAACTATTTATAGCGACGAGATTGTCCCTCAACTGATTGAGATTGCCCCTTGGCTGGAGCAGCAAGCATACTCAATAACAGAAATGCCCGCGATTTAATGGAGCCTTCGTAGGAGAAGGTTGAGCCTGTATCCAGAATACATGGTATACAGGCTGTGTCCCGAAGGTACCAGCAACAGCCGGCCAAAATTGATACTGGTGGTTATGGCTACTGCGGTCTATGAGATAAACATATCGCCATCGTTAGACTCAATATCGACCCAATCTAAAGCCGCTGCATCCGCTGCACCCGGAACAGTAGTTGAAACTGTTATGAGCTCTCCGAGGCTGTCTGCAGGCAAAAAGGTTTTACCCCAGCCCAACCCGGCAACTCCAAGTTCAAGCATTTCTTCAATCTCAGCCTTTGAATAGCCCACAGAGGCCAGTACTTCTCGCGTAGATCGCCCATGGGCCTCTGTTGGTTTGACGGCCTTAATCGAGGCATTAGTAGGTCTAATCGCATAGTGGTCAATTTGTGTTACCTGGTGACCACTGGGATGATCCGCATAAATAGAAAAAGCAAAGCTTCCCCGATCTATGCCCACGGTACCATCTGCTGCTCGACTGTTCTGATCACGCAGGGTCTCAATGGAAATTGGCTGAGCGGCAGCCACATCCGCAGTCAGCAGACGTTGCATCCATCTACTTGATGAGGCCTGCTTAAATGCTACGGTCAAAAACACCTGTATATCAGCGGTGGCAGTAATACCTTCAAGCCCCTCAATCGCCTCAAGTTTAGGTAGATCTGCTATCTCAGCATCGAGGAAAATCCAGTCGTCGGCTGTCTGGTAGAAATGCGACAGCTGATGATTGCCCATGACCTGTCTGCCGGAGGGCTCATTAAAGTCTTCAAGGCCCTTATAATCAAAACAAAAGGGAATCTGCGCCAGATTAGTGACAGCGGACAATGAGGTTCTCGCGCGGCTGATATTGCCGGTGGTCGCTTTGTAATAGAGCGCCACAGCCATAGCAAGGCCACCGGCAAAGCCACAGTTGACGTCAAGAGTACCCAGATGAGCGTGCTCTTCAGGAGTCTCAACACCACCGAAGCGACTCATAATTCCGCTGTTGGCCTGGATAATATCGTCGTAGCCGATATAGTTAGTTTTTTGCCCTGGCATGGGGCCCCCCAGACAGTCGAGACGGCAGAACAACACACCTGGATTAATGGCCTGCAGCGACTCATGGTCGAGGCCAAGGGGCTTCATTTGGCGTTCGGGGGCATTAATAACCACCAAATCTACCGAGCGTACCAGCCGATTGAACGCCTC
>JABJEX010000072.1 GCA_018663035.1 Porticoccaceae bacterium | reverse complement strand
CTGTGGGTTCAGCCTCTACCGCTGTTAGGTTATCACTGACCCCGATAATCAGTAGCTGTGTGGCTCCCATATGCAGAGCTGGACTAATCGGTTTGAGTTGTCTCACTGCGCCGTCCCCAAAGTATCCGCTATTTAGCCTGACCGCTGGAAACAGACTTGGAATAGCGGTGCTTGCCATAAGGTGGTCGATACTTAGCCGAGTTCGCTCACCTCGCCGACGTGCGCGCTTCCACTGATTTATGTCTTGCTGCCCCTGAAAAAAGGTCACAGATTGGCCGGATGCGTAGCTCATGGCGCTGATCGCTATGGCTTCAAGCTCACCATTGCCGATGGCGGTGTCTAGGTAGTCAAATTTTACATAGTCCTCGAGTAGCTTTCGCAGCGGCGTGTTGTCGAGCAGAGATATGGGTCGTCCAATACCGTAGCCACTGTGGAGAAAGGATGCTATTACATGAAATGCATTAGCGGAAACACCCAAAAAGTCTGTACGGTAGACATCTGAGGCGCGCAAGTCATGCCAAATTGCCTCTAGTTTACGAACTCTCAAGCGGAAGGGCCCTGCGCGACCAGCTATAGATAAGGCATTGATTGCGCCGGCTGAGGTGCCACAAATAATTGGAAAAGGGTTGTACACCGAACGGGGCAAAATCGCTGCAATGCCTTTGAGGACACCGACCTGGTAGGCTGCACGAGCTCCACCACCAGTTAAAACTAAGCCTCTACTCATTTATTCACTAGTCCTGTGGTTTTAATTATTTTAGAAAATGCCCAGCGCTAGGCCTGCAGCCATAGCCAGCCCAAATTCCTGCGCTTGCAGAAGATGATTGTCAGTAATTTCCCCTGTAGCAATTAATGGCTCGCTAATCTTGCGCAGCGGGAACCCCTTGGCAATGCGTTCGATATCGCGCACTGCACCAGTGCCGTCGTTATCTGCACTGATAAAAATAGCATAGGGTAGATTGAGCTTAAACGGTTCGGCCGGGTAGTAGGTGCGATCGAAAAAATCTTTGAGTGCGCCGCTCATGGTGCCAAAATTTTCTGGTGTGCCAAATAGGAGACCCTGTGCCCACTGGAGGTCTTCGAGGCTACTGTCAAAGGCTCTACACAATTTACAGTTGACGCCTGATTGCTGCACAGCGCCAAGCTGCACTGCATTTGCCAGCTGTTCGGTATTACCGGACTGGCTGTGATAAACAATTAATAAGTTTTTCATAAAATTGTGCGCGCTATTGTTAAATCATAGAGCTCGTTTGGCTAGACTCGCCAGACGGTCGTCTCTACAGACTTTAACAGTCTGGCGGCCATCTGCAAGCAGGGAGCTTTCATGGGATCTATTCTAGCAGTCAGTGTTGGTATCTATTCCGTGGCCTGGTGGCCCTCATTGCCAAGCTTAGCTCTCTATTTTCTAGCCTGCCTGACTGTATCTCTAGTCGCAATATTGTGCAGGCAGTTTAGTAGCCGCCACTCAGTATATCGATCAACCGACGCCCTTAGATGGTTTGTTATGGCGCTGTGGGGTGGCTGTTGGGGACTTATTTCGGCTCATCAGTTACTCGGTGAGCAGCTGCCAGGGTCCATGGATCGAGAGGGGTTTATAGTCACCGGGCATATTATCGGTCTGGTCGATTCAGATCATCAGCGCAGCCGTTTTAGGTTTGTCGTTGAGCATGTGCAGAGCCTTGATCAGAATCGAGAGGCACCAAAGCTCAGGCTCCTATTGTTGAGCTGGTATCAATCGGAACCTCATAGGCTTAGTCCCGGAGACAGCTGGCGTCTGCTTGTCCGCTTACGGCGTCCGAGAGGGCTGGTGAACTCAGGTGCTTTTGATTATCAAAGCTGGCTAACCCAGCAGGGTATCTCTGCCACTGGCTATGTGGTGACCAGCGAGCATAATCAGGTTGTAAGTCAAACCCATCACGCAGTCTGGCGTCCACTGGGTAAACGCGTCGATATATGGCGTACACAGTTGCGGGAACAGATTCTTGAAGCGCCTTTGTCGGAGACGGGACGCGCTATTATTCTGGCTTTAAGCATAGGTGATAAGACACATATAGCGGATCAATGGAGCAGATTAGCGCAGCTTGGCATTGTCCATCTATTGGTGATTTCAGGCCTGCATATTGGTTTGGTTGCTGGTTTTGGATTTATCCTAGGGTTGGGCCTCTCTAGGCTATTTGCGACGCTACTACTTAGGTCTAATGCCAATCTAAGTCCTATAGGTCGCTGGCTGCCACCAATTTTTGCGCTGCTAAGTGCGGCAATTTATAGTCAGCTTGCGGGGTTCTCCCTCGCAACTCAGAGGGCCCTCATAGGGGTAGTTCTGCTCATGTTGGCCAAATTGCTCTATCGGCGGGTCAGTCCGCTAGGCTGTGTTATATGGGCTCTTTTACTAATTGCTATCAGTCAGCCACTGGCTGCGTTAAACGCTGGCTTTTGGTTGTCATTTACTGCAGTACTTACATTAATTTTTTGGTTTTTCCCCTGGCACTCTCGGCGTGATTTGGGAACTGTAAGGCGTACTGCGGGTGCTCAGATTGCATTGATGTTGGCTCTGTTGGCGCCCAGTTTATTCGTTATTGGAAGGGCCTCATGGCTCGCTCCCATTGTTAACCTTGCGGCAGTGCCCTGGGTGTCTTTGGTGACGGTGCCTTTGAGTCTTGTGGCAAGTTTGCTAGCCCGGCATTGCCCGGAGGTTGCAATATGGCTTTGGCAGCTTGCCGATTATTCCATTTTGGCGCTCTGGTTTCTGTTTGATCTAATACCACGCGAGCTGGGCTTTCTGGAAAGTCCCGTCCCTTTGAGCCCCTGGTTATTTTCTGCCGTCTTTATCGCTGTATGCGGGCTCTTGGTGCCATCTGGGTTAAAAGTTAGGCTCGCTAGCTGTCTGCCGCTGATAGCGCTTTTAGCCGCCCCAGAATCAGAACCGCCGTTACGAGTCACGGTTCTCGATGTAGGGCAGGGCTTATCGGTAGTAATAGAGAGCCCAGATCAGGTGTTGGTCTATGATACAGGCCCAAGATGGAATGAAAGGTTGGGGGCAGGCGATGCTATTGTCGGGCCTTATTTGCGAGCCAGGGGTCGACAGCGCATTGATAGGTTAGTCCTGAGCCATCGTGATAACGACCATGCCGGCGGTCTTGCCGGGCTCCTGCGAGAAGTAGAAGTAGGAAGGATACTGCCGGGGCCTAGTCTTGACACATTGAACCAGACAGATAGTGCAGGGTATTCCGCTATAAGATTAATCCTTGATACCAAAAATAACCCAGCTACTGACAATATCCAGCAATTACCCCTCGATCCCCTGTGTAGCTCCGGGCAGCGCTGGTTCTGGCCAGAAATTCCAAAAGATTATAAAGATACCATTGAATTTAATGTGCTGGCTCCCAAGTCCAATCTTAAAATAAGCAGCGGTCAACCTGCCAATAATAGTTCCTGTGTTTTACTCATCCGTTGGCGCGATCAGTTAATTTTGTTGCCTGGCGACATAGAGAAGTCACAGGAGATGGCACTATTAGCCGAGCAGTTGCTACCTCAGGTAGCTCTTTTAATTGCGCCTCATCATGGCAGCAAAACATCTTCTACTGAATCATTTGTGCAACAGCTGCGGCCAGCTCATGTGGTATTTTCGGCTGGTTATAAACATCATTTCGGCCACCCTCACTCAGATGTGGTTGGCCGTTATCAGGCTGTAGGCAGTAGTTTGTGGTATACCGCGAATCAGGGTGGTGTATCTTTTATATGGGATACAAACGGTGCATTATCAGTCGAGACTGCAAGGCGGCTTAGAGGAGCCTATTGGTGGCGCTGAACCGTATTTGGGATCGGTTAGTTGCACCGCAGAACGACTATAGATCGGCAGATGATTATGTTACAGTCCAGTAGAATTTTTAAGCACTAAACGGGGCTCCCTGTGTATCAAATTTTTCTTTCCGGCGGTTGGCTGATGTGGCCCATTCTGCTCTGTTCAATTGTGGTGGTAGGCATTGCCATCGAGCGTTTTATAACGTTGAGAGAGGAGCGTATAATTCCTGCTGGGCAGCTTTCAGAGGTTTGGACCCAGCTGCGCAAAAAGCAGCTGACCAGCGAGCGTCTTAAAACGCTAAGAGACTCCTCGCCGCTGGGCTATATCCTCGCTGCGGGTATAAGCAACTCAGGCCATGGCCGCGATGTTATGAAAGACAGCATCGAGGAGGCTGCAGGGCAGGTGGTGCATTCACTCGAACGATTTCTTACTCTGCTGGGTACGATTGCCAATGCAGCACCTCTTCTAGGCCTCTTGGGGACAGTATTGGGAATGATCCAGGTATTCGCTGATATCATGCTGTATGGCACTGGTGATGCTTCTGAGTTAGCAGGCGGTATCTCGCAGGCACTCATTACCACAGCTGCAGGT
>JABJEX010000071.1 GCA_018663035.1 Porticoccaceae bacterium | reverse complement strand
TATTTGCCATGGATGCCGAGGGCAACGTGCTCAGCTCATTACAGGACCCCAATGGCATACACCACACCAACACCGGCGCACTGGAAACCGACGACTGGCTATATATCAGCAGCCTGCATGCCGACAACCTAGCGCGCATTAGCAAAGAGACTATTGGCATCCAATGAAGCTTCACAACGCCCAGCTACAGCATACTTATTATGAAACCTTTAAAGATCAGGGCGACCTGCACCTAAGCCAGGTTGTCCCCAATGGTTTACAAGAGCCTGTATTGGTTAGCGCCAACCGGCAACTTGCCGAGCAGTTGGGCCTAGATATTGAACAGCTAGACAGCCCAGAGTTTTTGCAGCTAATGGCCGGCCATGTGCATAGCGACAACCTCAACCCCATCGCCCTGGTGTACTCCGGCCACCAATTTGGTGTGTGGGCCGGCCAACTGGGCGATGGCCGCGCCATCACATTAGGCGAGCTAGAAAAAGACAGCGCCCTATGGGATATACAGCTTAAAGGCGCAGGCACCACCCTCTACTCCAGATTTGCCGACGGCCGCGCCGTGCTGCGCTCAAGTATTCGCGAATACCTGTGCTCCGAAGCCATGCACGGCCTGGGCATAGCCACCACCAGAGCACTGGCCCTGGTCGACAGCCAAACCCAGGTCTACCGCGAAGAAGTGGAGTCCGGCGCCACCGTCTGCCGCGTCGCCCAGAGCCATATCCGCTTTGGCTCCTTTGAGCACTTCCACTACCGCAACCAGCCAGACGCGGTAAAAGCCCTGGCCGACTATGTGATTCAGCGCAACTTCCCCCAGTGGGTAGGCGAAGACAATCAATATTATTTAATGCTGGAAAACTGCGTGCTTAAAACCGCCAAAATGATTGCCCAATGGCAATCCGTAGGCTTTAACCACGGGGTGATGAACACCGACAATATGAGCATAATCGGCGACACCATAGACTATGGCCCCTTCGGCTTTTTAGATGCCTACGACCCAACCCATATCTGCAACCACTCAGACAACCAGGGCCGCTACAGCTTTAAAAACCAACCCAGCGTAGGCCTGTGGAACCTCAATGCCCTGGCCACAGCACTCACCAGCCTTATCAGCAACGAAGACCTGGTGCGCGCACTCAAACAGTACGAGCCAGAGTTTTTAAACCAGTACAGAACTATAATGGCGGCAAAGATTGGGCTAGAAGAATACCAGCCCCAAGACGAGCAATTAATAAACCAGCTGCTGGAGATAATGCAAACCAACAACGTGGACTACACAATATTCTTTAGGCAGCTAGCCGATTATTCGGCAGATAACCCCAGCATTAGAGACCAGTTTATAGACCGAGGAAGCTTCGATACCTGGGCAGACAAATACCGCCAGCGCCTGCAACAACAGAGCAGCAGCGAGCAACAGCGCCACCAGCAGATGCAGAGCGTTAACCCAAAATATGTGCTGCGCAACTATATGGCCCAGGCTGCAATAGATGCAGCCCAGCAGGGAGATTACACAGAAGTGAATTTGCTGCTAGAGGTACTACAGGCACCCTTTGCCGAGCATCCGCAGGCAGAGAAATATGCCGGCCTGCCGCCAGACTGGGCAGAGCAAATTTCTGTTAGCTGCTCATCTTAGTGGGTAACCAGTCAATGAATTGGTATTCCTTTTATTACCACTTTTCTAGGGGCGAAAAAAACCCCTGCTGTAAGGAGGGGGAGTGATACAGACCAGCAGGGGCTACAAAGTTTCGGACTAAAAACTACATAAATAAATCAATACCTTACTAAAACCCTATATTCACAAACGGTATTCATGAAAGGCCGTAACCTCAGGTAACAACAAACTTATTCAAATCTTAGACACTGTACTTATAAGACTCAGAAACAATAAAAACCCCACCTCTAAAATAAAATTCTCGTCTTGGGCGGTGGATTGATAACTGACAACGGTGATTTCATCGCTATAATGACAGCTGATCCGAAATCAGAGATACATCAACCTTGAAGCTTTCTACCTCTTTAATAAAACCGTCAGTCTGGCTCGTCGCTAGCCTATTTAGCCAGGTTGCGGCTGCGGATATTTTTTGGTTTGTGCGCAATACTGACGGCTCGACCAACTGGCAATATGTGGCAAACTTCTCCAGCGGCATATTAATTATTGCCCTATCTCTGACGGCCCTTTGGCTATTTTTTTCACGTCGTCAAGCTAACCGCTATAACATCGAACTGGAAGAAATTCGTACCCAACTGGAATTGAGAGTAAAGGAGCGCACTGCCACTCTGGAGGATGAAATTGCCGAACACCGCGATACCACGGCAAAACTACGCAGCTCAGAAGCCTATATCACCAGCATTCTTCGCTCTATGCCGCTGATGCTGATTGGCCTCAACAAGGAAAATCAAATTACTCAGTGGAACCATCGCGCTGAGGAGATCAGTGGGCTGCCCTCGGATGCGGTTGTTGGACAGGAACTTTGGGATGCGTACCCAAGCATAAGCCTGACACCTGCGCAGATACAGCAGGCACTTGACGACAATGAAACACTCACAATCAAATATAGCCAGCGGGGCCAGTATCATTTTGATATCACTATTTATCCTTTGCAGGAGCAGTCGGAGACTGGCGTGGTGATTCTGTTGGATGACGTGACTCAGCGGGTCAAGAACGAGATCATGTTGATTCAACGAGACAAGATGTCGTCAATGGGCGAAATGGCTTCGGTGATGGCCCACGATATCAGTATCCCTCTTCGTGCCATGATTAAAGACGTAAAGGCCGTACGCCATGAGCTCACCGACGAGCCAATAGACGCTGAGGGCCTGCAAGATGTATTGGAAGACGCCGTTATACGTGGCCAGCAGGCTACCTCGATTATTGAAAATCTGCTGAGATTTTCGACCGGTGGCGGCGATAGAACTGAAGCCAATATGGTTGATGTGATCAACCACAGCGTGGAGTTGGCTAATGATGTATTGTCTGTTATGGCTGGGCTGCGCTTTAGAGATGTGAAGGTCAATATTGACTGCCCAGAGGAAACGCCTGACATACCCTGCTACATCACCGAACTGCAACAGACATTTTTAAACCTGTTTCGTCATTGTTGCCAGGCCCTGGGCCAGGTAGACGACTTCAATGATGAGCATATTCCCACCATCAACATTGAGGTAACCGTATTTTATGACAACCTCTGGGTACGGATTCAACACAATGGGCGCGGCATCAGCCTAGAAGAGCAGAAGACCATTTTTGAGCCCTATGCAACTAGCCAAGATGGCCAGATCGGTGACGACGCCGACAAGCGACTGTCTTTCTGTCACTTTATTATCACCGAACAGCATCAGGGACAGATTGCATTGACCTCAGATCCAGATGTGGGCACCACCTTCCATATCCAACTGCCACTGCAATAGATGGGAGACGGGGCTCAGCCTAAAGATTTTTGAGCACTTCCAAGGGTGGTTGTACAACCGCCTTGCGACTGTAGCCCACGCCTAAGGCACCGACTAAAAGCCCCGCAGCCAAAGGGCCAACCAGCCAAATCCAGGGATGCATGGCGAAGGGGAGGTCAAACATAAACCGCTGAATCATCGCCACTGCCGCCTCGGCACCAATAGCGGCCAAAAGACCGGCCATAACACCAAGCACCGTAAACTCCACCAGCTGAATACCTAGTATTAAACGCCTTGAGCTGCCCAGGGTGCGCAGTATGGCGCTCTCTTGCAAGCGTTCGGACATAGACAGACTCACCGCAGCGAACATAACCAGTACGCCGCAGCTAAGGATCAACAACGTCATTACTTCAAGACCACTGGTTACCTGAGAGACTATGGTGCGAATTCGCTCGATGATTTTATCCAGCTCGATCACCTGTACTGTGGGGTACTTGCGCAGCAGGTCATTGACCAGTAGTTTCTGTTGGGGCGGAATGTAGAGGCTAGTCATATTGGTACGTGGATAATTTTCCAACAGCCCTTCCGGGAATAGAAAATAAAAATTCGGCGTCATATTGTCCCAGTTTAAGCTGCGGGTACTGGTCACTCGCGCTTCAAAAACTAAGCCGCCGACACTGAAAGTAATCTGATCACCAATTGACAGGCCCAACTCTCCAGCTAACTGATCTTCCAGAGACACAGGTGCAATATCGCCGGAAAGATCTAGCTTATCCCACCATTCTCCTGCAGTTAATTGATTGCCTTCGGGTAGATCTTTTGTCCAGCTGAGGTTGAGCTCGCGACGAAATGATTCATGGCGATCGCGCTGCTCTTCACTGATATCCTGTCCATTAATCTGCGTCATGCGTCCACGCACCATGCTGTACCAGCCCGCAGTTTCAAGGTTTTGTTCGCTGACCATAGTGCGCACCCCCTCTAACTCATAGGGAGCCACATTAATAAGGAAGTGATTGGGCGCATCGTCAGCCAATTGCCAACGCCACTCATCGATCAATGAAGTGCGCACCACAGCCATAATCATTAGCAGTGCAATGGCACCAGAAAAACCCACCATCTGGATAATACTCTGGGATTTACGACGCCAGAGATTACTGGCAGCCAGACGCCAGACACTGCCCATTTTTTGACCATAGGTCTTACCGGCTCGCAGCAGTGCCAAACCAATCAGGATGGTCGCCACCGCCGTAAGAGCAAAACCCGCAAGAATCGCCAGCGACAGATAGACGTTGTTGCTGTACCAGAGCAATAAACTTGCCACTGCGACCACACCAAATAAACCCCGCGCCACTGAACTCACTGGCTTGACCTGCACATCCTGCCGCAACACGGCCAGAGGTGATTGTGCGGGCAGATGCCAAAGGGCTGGTAGAGTAAAGCCACCTAGGCACAGCAGACCTGTTGCCATACCGGTGATCCAGGGACGCAACCCAGCCATAGGCAGAGAGATCGGCAGCCATTCGCGCACTGCATAAATCAATATTTCGGAGAAACCATAGCCCACCAGCAAACCGAGCATAGATCCAGCCACACCCAGCCATAGACTCTGTTGCATATACAGGCTGCGGACACGATTGGCTGAGATACCCCAGCTTTTCAACAGTGCTACCTGCTGAGTCTGCCCGGCGGCGAAATGATGACTGGCGAGAGCCAATGCAATACCAGCGAGAACCACACCTACACTGCCGGCTAATAGTAAAAACCGTCGACCCTCATCCATGGCATCGGCAACGCTAGCCTGAGCTTCATCTGGGGTAATCAGTCGATCATGAATATCCAACTGGTCTCTGATCCAATCACTATAATCGGCGAAGCCATCAGCACCACTGGCACCCTCAGCCATCAGAAACCTATGGGTTACTCGACTACCGGGCACAATAATACCGGCGGCCTCAAGGTCAGAGTAATTCATTAAAACCCGGGCGCCGATAGCACCGTAGGTTCCGCCACTATCAGGCTCCTCAACCACGACCTGGGTAACTTTTAAACGGATTTCTCCCAGCTCAATTTCATCGCCTAGCTCTATGTCCAGCAGTGGTAACAGTCTGGCATCAACCCAGGCTTCACCGGCAGCCGGGCCAAAATCTACTTCTTCGATTAATTCGATATCACTGGTGAATGGGCTGGTAGTACGCCGTAGAACACCTTTAAGTGGGTAGCCTTTCTCCACCGCCTTGATCGATGCCAGATGCATATTGGCGTCGTAATAAACCATCGAGGCAAAGCTGAGCACTCTGGCACTTCGCACCTGCTGCAGCTCAGCTTCCTGTATCCAGAGCGGGTCAATGGCCCTGCTGCTTCTCACGACTAGGTCCGCGGCTAAAAAGCTACTGGACTCCGCAGTCAGGGCACGCTCAATACGCTCTGCCAATATGGACACTGAAGTCACGACAGCCACAGCCAATACCAGCGACCAGATAATTAAACTGAGTTGCCTACCACGCCAGGTGCGCAGTAACATTTTTAAGGCTTGCATCAGGCTGCGCTGCCTGTTGATACCTGTTGGCCGGCGGCCAGCACCATTCTCTGACCACAGCGGGCAGCCAAATTGTGCTCGTGAGTAACTAGCACCAATGTAGTGCCCTCTTCCTTATTCAGATCAAACAGAAGATCATTGATCTTTTCTCCGGTGCCTGTATCCAGATTACCAGTGGGTTCGTCAGCAAAGAGGATGGTGGGTCGACAGGCAAAGGCTCGAGCTACCGCCACGCGCTGCTGTTCGCCACCAGAGAGCT
Source organism: Porticoccaceae bacterium (assembly GCA_018663035.1). Taxonomy (GTDB): domain Bacteria; phylum Pseudomonadota; class Gammaproteobacteria; order Pseudomonadales; family Porticoccaceae; genus HTCC2207. Next base: position 15,849 of record JABJEX010000071.1, on the reverse strand, counting down.
GACGGGGATAATGGCTAGTTCGATGATCCAGACCGACACGCTCTAAATAATAGGCAGCGGTTTGCAACGCCTGCTTGTCGCCCTGTAGCTCCAGAGGTAGCGCTACATTTTCCAGCGCAGTTAAACCGGGTAACAGATGAAAGGACTGAAACACAAAGCCAACAGTTTGTGCACGCACCGCCGCTCGCCCCTCTTCGTCCATCGCGGTAATATCCTGGCCATTAAGGCTAACCGAGCCAGAACTGGGCAGGTCAAGGCCAGCAAGAATGCCCAACAAAGTCGACTTACCAGAGCCCGAAGGGCCGACAATCGCCAAACTCTCACCGGCGGCGAGGCTGAGATTGATCTCATGCAAAATGCTCAGCGTACCCTCTGTGGTGGTCACCTGCTTACTGATATTACTGACTTGGATCATCTGAAATTTCCATTGCTACCGAAAATGCATACACTGGGCTCAGTGTACGACGATAAATTTATTGAGAATAATTATGCAGTCTTTTCTAAAGCGCCTATGTTGCCTGTTTATTTTACTAGGCGCCAATACTTATGGATCAACATTGTTAGTGTTAGGTGACAGCCTTAGTGCGGGCTATGGCGTCAATCAGGGTAGTGGCTGGGTGGCTTTGCTGCGCAATGATCTGGGTGAGGGCCACAGTATTATCAACGGCAGCATCAGCGGTGATACCACAGGCGGTGGTCTGTATCGCTTGCCCCAATTACTGGAAAAGTTTAGCCCGGATTATGTGTTGCTAGAACTGGGCGGCAATGATGGGCTGCGCGGCCAGCCGCTGGCACTGATGCAAAATAATTTACAGGCAATGATTAAACTCTGCCGCGAGGCTGGGGCCGAACCAATTTTGTTTGGCATGCGCCTACCGCCCAACTACGGACGACGCTATTCCGAGGCCTTTGCAGCGGTATACCCCAGTCTGGCTAAACAGGAACAGGTACTGTTGATTCCTTTTCAGCTGGAGCAACTCTCCGTGACAGAGGGTATGATTCAGGAAGATGGGCTACACCCCACCGCCTTAGCTCAGCCAATAATTAAGGACCTCATCAAAAGCCATATTCAGCCGCTGATGACCAACTAGGCAGAGTTAGCTTAAACCCTAGGTACAAACTTGAGCGCCAAACCATTGTTACACCAGCGCTGGCCTGTGGGCTCTGGGCCATCATCGAATACATGGCCCTGATGACCGCCACAACGGGCACAGTGATATTCGGTACGCGGCCAAATCAGCTTAAAATCTAACTTAGTTTCGATATGCTCAGGGATGTGATCATAGAAGGACGGCCAGCCAGAGTAACTCTCGTACTTGGTCTCTGAGGTAAACAGGGGAAGATCACAGCCGGCACAGATATAGGTACCCTCGCGGGTTTCCTGATTAAGCGCGCTAAAATTGCGCGGCTCTGTGCCCTCTTCACGCAGCACAAAGTACTGACCTTCGGTGAGTATCTCCCGCCATTGATCATCGCTGCGTTGTATCTTATCTAGGGCCCAGAGTCGGGCTGAGCTGCTGATAGCCAGCAGGCCAAGACCAGCGGCCTTTATCCAATGTCTTCGATTCATAGCAGTGCCTCCAGTCAGAATACGCTAAAACCTAGCTATTAAGACCACTGAGCGACCAGAATATTCTTTAGCCATGCATCCTACAGAGTGGACAAAAAGTACAGCCTATTTAGCTAGGAGACTGAGTCTCCGCCGCCGTCAGCTCTGCCTGTTCAATGCTCTTGCCCTGCATAAATAGCTTGAACTGTGCCACCAGTCCACCAGCCAAAATTAGTGCACAGCCTATGAGTTCAGGCTCAGTCAGGTACTGATTTAGTAACCACCAGCCGCCTATAGCCGCTACCACAGCCTCAAGACTAAGAATCAAAGCTGCATGGGAAGCAGGTGCTGTACGCATAGCAACAACCTGTAATGTAAAGGCAACCCCAGATGAGAGCACACCTACAAATAGCAGATCCGTAGTGGCAGCCTTAACCGCTTGCCAGTCCCAAGTTTCAAAGATTAGCATCGCCAGCCAGCTAATTGCCGCAGACACCGAAAACTGGATAAACATCAGTCGGAAAACCGATATTTTATTGGCAATACGTCCGGTGTAAATCACGTGCAGGGCCCAGACTACAGAACTCGCCAAAATCAAAGCATCGCCCACTAGGAATTCATCGGTTTCTATCTGTGCCAAAAAGTACATACCACAGAGCGCCAGTAAAATACCGGCCCAGGTTGGCCAAGCGGTGCGATTGCCGAACAGTAAACCAAGAAGAGGCACAAAAACGATATAGACACCGGTGAGGAATCCAGCGCGACCCACAGTAGTAAACAGCAATCCCGCCTGCTGTAAAAGCATGCCCAGCGCCATAATGATGCCGATTAATAGAGCCTGTTTATCCAAAGGAGTTACCCTCAACACGTCCTCTCGTTTGGGCTTTTCCATAAAATACCAGAGCGGCAAAATGCTGATAGCAGCGATTACAAAGCGCATAAACACAAAGGTGACAGGACCAAGATGCTCCATCCCTGTGGTCTGGAAGATAAATGCCATTCCCCAGATAACAGCAACAAGTAGCAGGATGAGATCTGCTTTAAGATCAGATTGTAGGCTCATGAATATTGTCTTTTATATTTTTTGTAATGGGCTGTGGTTGTCGACAGCCTTTAAAGCGCTAGGGGCTGCATGTGCTGCACCATTAGCTGCAGACTTTCGATGCCGCGATATTCGTTGATATCTAGGCGATAGACACAGGTTGCTCTATCTATTCCGGTGTTCGGCCATTGGGCAGTATCTATATTAAACCAAATAGCGTCTATACCTTTTTCAGGTTGGCCCTTTGCAGCCAACACCAGTTTGAGGTGTTTTTCGCCTACAATTCGCTGCTGTAGAATAACAAACTCACCCTCAAAACAGGGCTCTGGAAACAGCTGCCCCCAGGGGCCTGCTTCGCGCAATAGCTCCGCTGTGTGCTGTGTTAGCTGTTCGGCCTCGAGTTGACCATCGGTTATTAGCCTCGCCTCTAGGTCTTCTTTGCTCAGGGAGCGCTCTATCTGTTTTGCAAAGGCCTGACTAAAATCCTCTAGGTGGTTTTCCTCAAGACTCAGGCCGGCGGCCATGGCATGACCGCCAAACTTGCTGATCAGACCTGGATTTTGGGTGGCCACAGAATCCAGAGCGTCGCGGATATGAAGTCCGGGGATAGATCGGCACGAGCCTTTCAGCTCGCCATTTTCGCCCCGAGCAAAGGCTACTACGGGACGATGGTATTTCTCTTTTATTCTTGAGGCCAATAGACCCACCACACCCTGATGCCAATCTGGCTGGAACAGACATAATGTGGGCGGCATATTGTCGGTATCCACAGCCAGCTGCTCAACAATTTCTAAAGCCTCGCGCTGCATACCAGCCTCTATATGCTTGCGATCCTGATTGAGTTCGTCCAGCGCCTGAGCTGTGTGCAGCGCCTGCTGGTCGTCGTCTGCTAGCAGGCATTGAATACCCAGACTAATATCGTCTAAACGACCTGCAGCATTGAGTCTTGGCCCCAGTGCAAAGCCGAGGTCTGTCGCCACTAATCGTGCGGGGTTTTTGCCTGCTACGCGCAATAGCGCCTGAATACCTGGCCTGCTCTGGCCGGCGCGAATACGTCGCAGCCCCTGATATACCAGAGCGCGATTAATTTGGTCCAGAGGTACCACATCGGCCACGGTGCCAAGTGCTACCAGATCTAACCAAGCGCTCATATTTGGGTCGGGGATATTCTGTTGTTCAAACCACTGCTGACTGCGCAGCTCGGCACGCAGGGCACAGAGCAGGTAAAAAGCTACGCCAACGCCGGCAAGGTTTTTGCTGGGAAATTCACAGCCCTGCTGGTTGGGATTAACAATAGCCACGGCGTTGGGCAATTGCTTGCCGGGCAGGTGATGATCGGTGATAACCACATCAATGCCCAAATTATTGGCGCGATCTACGCCCTCAATACTGGATATACCGTTGTCTACGGTAATAATAAGCTGAGGCGCCTGTTGGGCAGCAAGATCGACGATCTCGGGGGTTAGGCCATAGCCATAGTCAAAGCGGTTGGGGACTAGAAAGTCTACCCTGGAAAACCCCATAGCGCGCAGGGCCAAAACCATCAGAGCCGAACTGGTGGCACCATCGGCATCAAAGTCGCCAAGAATCATCACTGACTGCTGGGTCTTCAAGGCAGTTACGAGCCGGCTGGTGGCGACGCTAATACCAGACATAGAACTGGGCTGTGGCAGACAGCTAAGTTGCCGCTCTAGCTCAGCCTCAGTTGCCACACCTCGGGACTGATAAATGCGTTGCAGCAAGGGATCTAGCTGCGAGGAAAAGTCGCAGCCACTAAGATCTACTGGTCGTGTTGCGATTTGCATAGCTAGGGCTAGCTATAGGTAACCGGCTTGTTTACCAATTTCATAGCTGATCCAACCAAGCGCGGCAATCACTAGCCAAATACCACCCAGTAGAATAAAACCCCGAAAAGGTTTGCGTTCGGTGCGATTGAAGCCACTGTTCAGATACTTCTCGACCCGTGCCATGTCTTCTGGAGATAACTTATTGTCTTCGCTCATTTTATTTCTCAAACTCAGCCGGTAACACAAGATAACTGGCGACCAGCTCTGGATTCAGATCATTCAGCCTAGGCACAATTCCCAGGCAGGGCTCTTTGATTAGCCGGCGTAGTGTAGCAATATTTTCGGCTATGCGCGGCATCTCTGGGTCAATAGTATTGCCAACCCAGCCGGCGATGGTTAGGCCATCACGCCGAACCGCCTCCGCGGTCAGCAGCGCGTGGTTAATACACCCCAGCCTTAATCCTACGACTAAAATCACCTGACAGTTCAGTTCTCTGGCAACATCTGCCAGAGTTTCACGATTATTTAATGGTACTCGCCATCCGCCAGCTCCCTCTGCTAACAGCATGTCCACTGGCAGTAATCCAAGCCCGCGGCAGTAGCCCACCAGACGCGAAGCGCTCAGTGTCTTGCCCTGTTCCTGCGCGGCGATATGGGGTGCAATGGCTGCCTGGAGGGCCACAGGATTGACCTGCTGATAGGGTAACTGATAACTGGCAGCGGCCTGTAACTGCAGCGCATCGGTGTTTTGTAGCCCCTCACCATTGTCCTCACAGCCAGCGGCAACGGGTTTTATTGCAGCTGTACTCAATCCGGCCTGTTTGGCGGCGGCTAAAAGCCCTGTGGCCACGACAGTTTTGCCGGCATCTGTATCTGTGCCGGTTACAAATAACCATTTATTAGCATGGGAGCTGGGTGCCATAGATGAGTCTCTTTTACTGGAGTTATTTCACCGCCGACCCAGAGATAATTTCCCAAGTCGCTGGCAAATTGCCATTGGGTAACAGATATTGCTGATAGGCATTGTACAGTGCTTTGAGCTGCTGCTTACCGGTCATAGTAGATGACTTGCCCGCATTGTTGTTATGGGCGCCGACATTTTTAAGCTCAATAAGTAACTCTCGCACCGACTGATGCTGCTCTGTAACTACTGTGCTATCGAGCTCTACCGAGCGAAACCCAACCTTTTCAAGCGCACGCTGCCACTGGCCCAGGCTGGCAAAACGATTGACATGCACCCTGTTATCAACGGCAGTCCAGGCCTGACGCAGCTCGATCAACGTGCGTGGACCAGGTACTGCGAATACCAACTGTCCGTTATCTGCCAGTACTCTAAATAACTCAGCTGCTAACATATCCAGACGCTCACACCATTGCAGCGCAAAGTTTGAAAAGATCAGCGTTTGGGAGGCACTGGCGAGACTGAGGTTCTCTGCATCATTACACAGCCATCTTAGGCCAGACTGGGGATATTTAGCCCTGGCGTAGGCCAGCATGCCCGGAGAAATGTCGACACCGGTTACAGAAGCTTCCGCAAAACGCTGCTGCAACTGAATACTGTGATAGCCAGTGCCGCAACCAAGATCAGTAATAGCCTTGGGATAACCCTGTATACCGCTGAGCATCTGTTCGCCAATGCGGTGTTGCAGCTGAGCCGCTGAGTCGTATTTGGGGGCAGCACGGCCAAATGAATCTGCCACGCTAGGCTTGTCTAGCCTGTAGCGCAGGCCATCGATAAAACCTCGAACTCCCTCAGCCAATTGTGCCGGCGCGCTCAGATGAGGCAAGTGCCCTGCACCAGAGACAATAGAGACATTAGAGCGGCCCTGTGCTGCCACAACAGGCACCAGGGCATCATGTTCACCAAACATTGATAGGCGGGGCACGTTAACCCTGTCTGGCGAGCTCTTTAACTCACCCAAAAGACGCAACAGTTGATCGGCGGCCTGAGAATCAATGGCACTGTCTAAAGAGCGAAGCTGACGTAAAAGCTGCCGCTTATGGTGGTCGCCCTGAGCCTGCAAACCCATAAAGCGATTAAGGCAGGATGTCGGATCAGCGTTCCAGCTGCGCACAAATGCCTTAAAGTCAGCAGCTGGCATAGCGGTCGTATAATTTTCACAGGCCACAAACTGCCTGTTACTGCTCAGGGTGATGAGGCCAGCGCTGCGCTCTGTAAAGCGAGCAACGAAATGCTCACAGAGCATACCGCCAAGGGACAGCCCCATTAAAATACTGCGCTTGGGCAGCGCCGTTTGTAGCCAATCGAGCAGACTATCGAGATCGTAGCTGGCTATAGGCGAAGAACAGCCAAAGCCTGGCAGGTCTAGGGTTATCACGTTATTCCACTGACTTAGCAGCTGCGGCAACTGGCCCCAGATCTGACTGTCTGCGCCCCAACCATGCACCAGTACTAGGGGCTCTGAATTCAGTGCTTGACCCTGGCAGGGAAAATGACTGATACCGATTCGTTTCTCTGGCACTGTCTGCGCTATGGCATTCATAAACAGCTGGACTCGAGCGCCTGCAGCAGCTGGTCCACCTGCTGCTGGCTATGGCTTGCTGATAGGGTGATGCGTAATCGGCCACTGCCCACCGGCACTGTAGGTGGTCGTATAGCACCTACCATAAAACCCTGTGCACGCAGGCTCTGATTGATTTCCATGACTCGCTTATCGTCATTAATCAGAACAGGCTGGATAGGCGTCTGGGATTCCATTAACTGCAAACCGATCGCTTTCGCACCCAGCCGAAATCGCTGAATCAGCGCCCTTAAATGGTCACGGCGCCACTGCTCTTTGCGCACAATGTCTAAACTGGCACTGGTAGCACAGGCAATAGCCGGGGGAAGCGCGGTGGTGTAAATATAGGTGCGAGCAAATTGAATCAGCGTTTCAATAAGGGCCTCGCTGCCGGCAACAAAGGCGCCAAAGGTGCCGAAACTCTTACCCAATGTACCGATCAGAATCGGCGCCTGCTCCAGGCCTAGCCCCTGCTGTTCAACTATGCCTGCTCCTGCAGCACCCAGCACACCGACCCCATGGGCATCATCGACCATCAGCCAAGCATGGTGCTGTTGGGCAATTTTGCTGATCTCTGGCAGAGGCGCAAGATTGCCATCCATGCTAAATACGCCATCGGTAACCACCAGCTTACGCGCAGCGGAGCTGTTTGCTAAATATTGCTGTAAATGAGCCATATCTACATGTTTATAGCGTCTAGATTCAGCGCGGCAGAGGTGCCCTGCATCCAGTAGTGAGGCATGGTTTAATTGATCCTGTAAAACTAAGTCATTGCGACCCACCAACGCATTAATCACGCCTATGTTGGCCATATAGCCAGTGCTAAATAACAGTGCTCGTGGTCTGCCAGTAAATTCTGCAAGCTGTTCTTCAAGTTGATGATGAGCCAGTGAATGGCCACTAATTAAATGGGAGGCCCCGCTGCCAGTGCCATAGCGATCAGCCCCAGCCTGCAATGCCGCCGCTATATCTGGATGGCCCGCCAGACCCAGATAGTCATTGCTACAAAAATTAATCAGCGGCCGACCCTCTACCTGCAAAATTGGCCCACAACCAGAGGCCACATTGGTTCGCTGGCGATACAGATACTGCTGCTGACGCTGCTCCAACTCTGCCTGAAGAATGCTATCCATACTGTTCATAATGGCAGTTAACCCGCCCTGTAAAACAGCTGGTCGTTTTTATGCTCATTGATCGCCCGATGCAGATCATTCTCCTGCTGCTGGCTATCTTTTTCTGCCTGATACTCTTCAGGTTTGATGCGCAGGCGAGCTAGGAGCTGCATATCGCTGTTGGCCTTGGGGTTGGGAGTCGTCAATAACTTGTCACAGTAAAAAATAGAGTTGGCGCCAGCCATAAAGGCCATGGCTTGCATCTGCTCATTCATTTCCTCACGCCCAGCCGATAGCCGAACATAGGACTTGGGCATCATTAACCGAGCGACGGCAATGGTGCGAATAAATTCAAAGGGGTCTAGATCAGCCTGCTCTGCCATCGGGGTTCCAGCCACCTTAACTAACATATTGATAGGCACTGATTCTGGATGCACGGGCAGATTAGCAAGCTCCATCAATAGGCCAGCGCGGTCCTTTTGCTCCTCACCCATGCCAACGATACCGCCAGCACAGACTTTCATTCCTGAATTGCGCACATTCGCCAGAGTGTTTAGACGATCCTGATAGGTTCTGGTGGTAATCACTTCACCATAGAATTCTGCAGAGGTATCTAGATTGTGGTTGTAATAGTCAAGGCCTGCCTCGGCTAGCCTGTCGGATTGCTGTTCGCTGAGCATGCCCAGAGTCATACAGGTTTCTAAGCCCAAAGCCTTCACTTCGCGAATCATTTCTGCCACTGCTGGTATATCCCGATCATGGGGAGAACGCCAAGCCGCACCCATACAAAAGCGACTCGAGCCGCTGGCCTTGGCAATTTTAGCGGCTTCTATGACCTGTTGAATTTGCAACAGTTTTTCTTTTTCTAACCCGGTGTCGTAGCGAGCGCTCTGCGGGCAGTATTTACAGTCCTCTGGGCAGGCACCGGTCTTGATACTCAGCAATGTACTGAGCTGTACCTGATTGGGGTCAAAGTGTTTGCGATGCATCACCTGAGCATCAAAAAGGAGGTCATTGAAGGGTTGGTTAAACAGGTTGAGAACCTGATCACGAGTCCAATCGTGACGAATTTCAGATCCATCTTGGGACGGCATGGCCTTACTCCGAGTTGTCTATTACTAGGCCGATGATGATAAGCTCGGAAATCTGGCTGTCAACCTTAACATGAACTAAAGGTTAACAGAGACTGACAGCCAATTTTGGATTATTGCACCGCAAACACTCTGACCGGCACGCCATTTAGGGCGCTGTTACCACTAGCCTGATCGATCAGTTTGTCGTCAGTCAGATCATTGCAGCTTACCCCAGCCTGCTCTGCGGCGATCTCAAGGTTTACACCATCGCGCTGATGCCCCCAGCCATGGGGCAGACTGACAACCCCCGGCATTACCTCATCGCTGGCCAGCACCTGAGTCTGTACTTCACCGACTCGAGACTGGATACGCACCTGAGACTGATCCTGTAACTGGTGAGTAGCCATGTCCTGCGGATTCATTAGCAGTTGCCAGCGCGGTTTGCCCTTAACGAGACGATGAGAATTGTGCATCCAGCTGTTATTGGAGCGAATATGGCGGCGGCCGATCAACAGTAATTCGCCCTCTTCAGTAGTCTGAAGATCGCTGGCAAGGCGCGCCAAGTCTTCCGAAATATAGTCGGCCATCAGGGTAATCTTGCCATCAGGAGTACAGAGTCGCTCTAGTAGACTGGGCTCTAGTGGACCTATATCCAAGCCATGGGGATGCTGTTTTATCTTATCCAGCGTCAGTGCCAATTCGTGACCTGCCGCAGTGCTGTAGGGACCCCGTTGGATTCCGATATCAATCAGCTTATCCGGCGATGGTAGAGGCTTGACCTCTATGCCTTTGCGTCTGGCAATCTCAATACCTAGCTCATTAAAGATTTCCCAGTCATGTCTGGTGCCCTCGGCGGGCTCGAATACCGCTTCATTGAAACGGGTTGTGTTGTGCACCGCGAGGCGATGAAAAGCCAAGTCGTAATGGTCATGCTCGAGCGCGCTGGTAGGCGGCAAAATAATGTCTGCATGCTGGGTGGTTTCATTAATATAAAAATCAATCGACACCATAAAGTCGAGACCGGCCAGCGCCTGATCCATCTGATTGCCGTTAGGGGCCGACAGCACTGGGTTGCCCGCGATGGTTATCAGACCGCGAATCTGACCCTCGCCCTCTGTTAGTATTTCCTCGGACATCACCGTAGCAGGCAGTTCACCGGCAAACTCCGGCAGACCGCTGACGCGGCTATGGAAGGCCGCAAAATGTCCTGCGCCAGACTCACCGGGCTTAATAAACCCAAAGGCCGGCGACGAGGGCATCATGCCACCTCGCACATCCAGGGAGTTGGTGAGTATATTGATCATCTGAATAGCCCACTGACAGAGGGTTCCGTAGACTTGCACAGAAACTCCCATACGGCCATAGCAAACGGCTCCCTCGATACTGGCCATGTCTCTGGCCAGCTGGCGAATCTGTTCCGCGCTCACGCCGGTGCGCTGCTCTGCCAGCTCAGGACTGTAACCTTCACAGGCTCTGCGAACCTCATCCACACCGATCAGGTACTCAGAGAGATGGCCAGTGTTAATTAGGTCTTCAGCAAACAATGTATTTAGCATGGCCATCAGCAACCAGGCGTCGGTGCCGGGGCGGATAAACAGATGTTGATCCGCAATCTCTGCTGTCTCTGAGCGTCTCGGGTCAATCACTATAAAGCGGCCGCCACGCTGCTGTATCGCCTTGAGGCGTTTGGGTATATCTGGTGACGTCATGATGCTGCCATTGGAGGCCAGCGGGTTACCACCAATAATTACCATGTAACTGGTGTGATCAATATCAGGGACCGGAATTAAAGACTGATGGCCATAGAGGCTGTAGGAGGTTAAGTGATGGGGCAGCTGATCAAGACTGGTCGCAGAGAAATGAATTTTTGACTGTACCGCTTTTCGCAGTACGCTGGCATGGGTCATGCTGCCGTAGTTATGTACATTGGGATTGCCTGCGTAGAAGGCCACCGCATTCTGGCCATATTGCTCCTGCACCGCGATAAGTTTGTCCGCGACTTCTGCGTAGGCCTGCTCCCAACTAATCTCTACCCATCCGTCACCCTGCTTTTTGACTGGGCGTCTCAGGCGGTCCGGATCTGTGTAGATATCCTCCATCGCAGTACCTTTGGGACAGATATAACCGCGGCTCAGGGGGTCATTTTTATCCCCTTTTATGGACAGCACCTGATCGCCCTGGGTTTTTATTTCCAGGCCACAGATAGCTTCGCAAAGGTTACAGGCACGGTAATGGGTTTTGATGTCAGCGGGCATCTTCTACTCTCCGGTATTTAGTTGCCAGATTATAGTAACCGATATAAGACTGAATTAATGGTGAAAGTTTGTGGATGCTGGGTACTGTTGTTTGGCCGCGGCTAAAACACCAAAAGCTAGCGGCTAATGACTAGGTTGTCTCGGTGGATAAGCTCATCGTCGTCGCGATAGCCAAGAATCTTGGAGATAGCTTCGGTACTTTCGCCCTTGATACGATCGGCCTCATCAGAGCTGTAGTTCACTAACCCTCGAGCGATTTCAGCGCCATCACTATCGACACAGCTGACTAGCTCACCTCGGGTGAACCTGCCTTTTACCGCGCTTACGCCAACAGCCAATAGACTTCGGCCCTGTTCGGTAAGTACTTTTACAGCACCAGTATCAAGAATCAATATTCCTTTTACCTGGAGCTGACCGGCCAACCATTGCTTGCGCGCCGCTAAAGGTTTTTGGCTTGCCGAAAGCAGAGTGCCGACATTTTCACCCGCAGCAATCTGCTGCAAGATATTTTGATTGCGACCGCCAGCTATTACTGTAGTACAACCAGAGCGGGCAGCTAATTTGGCCGCTTGGAGCTTGGTAACCATACCGCCGCGACCCAGACTACCACTGCTGTCACCGGCAAGTGCGACTAAACTGCTGTCGTTGGCCATAGCCTCTGAGACAAGTTGAGCCTTTGGATCAATGTCTGGATTAGCATCATAGAGGCCATCCTTGTCAGTCAAAATCACCAGCATATCGGCATCAATAAGATTGGCCACCAGCGCCGCTAGACTGTCATTGTCTCCAAAACGAATTTCATCGGTAACCACCGTGTCATTTTCATTGACAATAGGAACCACATTGAGGCGAATTAATGTCTGCAGAGCACCCCGTGCATTGAGATATCGCTGCCGACTGGCCATATCATCATGATCGAGGAGAATCTGTGCTGTATGGTGATCAAAGCGCTTAAAGCTGCTCTCGTAGGCCTGAATTAATCCCATTTGCCCTACGGCTGCCGCTGCTTGAAGCTCGTGAATACTCTCGGGGCGGCTTGTCCAGCCCAGGCGCACGACACCCTCGGCAATGGCACCAGAAGACACCAGCACTACCTCATCACCTTTGGCTAGCATTTGAACTATCTGTTCCACCCAGCCGTCTATCGCCTGACGATCGAGCCCAGCACCATTATTGGTCAGCAGTGCACTGCCAATTTTAATCACCCAGCGCTTGGCTTCCCTGGCAATTGTTCTAGTCATTTTAGTTACTCTGCGTAGACCACTTCGACGTCGTAATCGTCATCGTCATCGTCGTCTTCAATGGTTTCCTGCTTAGCCTTTTTGCGGGCCTGTTTACGAGCCTCAGCCAGTTCTTCGATACGGTTTCGCGCCTCCGCTTGCATTTCAGCGCGACGAGCTTCAGCCTGCTCTGCGAGTTCTGGATCAACCAGTTCCTGCTGCCGCAGCTCATCTATGTGGTCCATGATGGCGGCACAGAGATCTCTGGTTCCCTGAGAGGCAAGACCGGACATTCTAAATACTGGCCCCTGCCAATTAAGGTGTTCAACCACCTCCTTGCAGCGCGCCTCTATTTCATCCTCCGGCAGCAGGTCGACTTTATTCAGCACCAGCCAGCGCTCGCCCTGAGCCATGGTAGGGCTAAATTTCGCTAGCTCCTGCTCAATCACCTCAGCATTTTCGCCAGCGGTGGAACCATCATAGGGCATCATGTCTACAAGATGCAGTAGCAGGCGCGTGCGGGTAAGATGCTTAAGAAAGCGAACGCCTAGGCCCGCACCCTCTGAAGCGCCTTCGATAAGCCCCGGAATATCTGCAACCACAAAGCTTTTGTCGCCACTCATACCCACTACGCCCAGATTGGGAACTAGGGTGGTAAAGGGGTAATCGGCCACCTTGGGGCGTGCCGCAGACACTGAACGAATAAACGTTGACTTGCCAGCATTAGGTAACCCGAGCAAGCCTACGTCAGCGAGTACCTTGAGTTCCAACTTGAGCTCGCGAACCTCTCCCTCTTTGCCGGGTGACGTTTGACGTGGTGCTCTGTTGGTGCTGGATTTGTATCTGGTGTTGCCAAGGCCATGATAGCCTCCCTGAGCAACCTTGAGTCGCTGATCTAACTCAGTAATATCCCCGAGAACATCTCCCGTCTCTTCGTCGATAACAGTGGTACCTACAGGTACCTGCAAAATAAGGTCTTCACCGCCGCGCCCTGTGCATTCTGCGCTGCTACCCTGTTGGCCGTTCTCAGCTCTAAAGTTTCTGGTATAGCGAAAGTCGATCAGGGTGTTCAAACCCTCAGTGCCCACCAAAATAACGCTGCCACCATCACCACCATCGCCACCATCTGGGCCGCCTTTGGGAATATATTTCTCACGGCGAAAACTCAGGCAGCCGTTGCCGCCTTTGCCTGCGTGAACCTTGATTGATGCTTCGTCGACGAATTTCATAGCGCTAGTTTACAGTGGCCAGTAGGGTTGTGTCATTGTGGGGGAAAAGCTAGAGGCTTTAAGGCGCGCATTATTACTAAAGGGGGTGCTACAAGCAACTATAACCTAAGGCAGATAAAGGGACTGGCGTAGGCAGCCAATCTCAAGCAAAATGCACGCGCGCTAGAGATAAGACTATTTCCAGATGGTGATCTAGCAGCAGATACCTGCAGTAAAAGCGAATAGCTTATTCAATTAAATCAATATGAGGGGAAGCGACAATGGTAGTGATTCGATGGGTACTTGGGAAAATTATTTTGATTTTGGATTTTCTCACCTCACCTAAGCCTGTGGTTCGCGACGCCACAGCCCAAAAAGCTATTGATGATATGACTGCTACTATGTCTCTATATCAGTTTGCCACCTGTCCTTTTTGTGTGAAGGTGCGCCGCGAGCTCAGACGCCACTCGCTAAATATTGAGTTGCGGGATGCTAAAAACGATGCGCAACTGAAAGCCGAATTGGTTCGTGAAGGCGGACGTCACAAGGTTCCCTGCCTGAGAATTGAAAAGCCTGATAATTCGGTGGAATGGCTCTATGAATCCAGCGATATTATTCTGTACCTGAAAAATCAATTTAAGCTGGGATAGGCAGGTTAAATGTTGCAGACATAAAAAAAGCCCCTTGTAGGGGCTTTTTTTATGCGGGAGGCTCAGCTTAGGCTGAAACCACCTCTGCGTATTTACGGTTCTGAGGACCTTTCTGTACAAACTGCACAGTGCCGGTTTCAGTAGCAAACAATGTGTGATCTTTGCCAATGCCTACGCCGTTGCCAGGGTGAAATTTGGTTCCACGCTGACGAACAATGATTCCGCCTGCATTGATTGACTGGCCGCCATACACCTTAACACCAAGGCGTTTGCTTTCTGAATCGCGACCGTTTCTAGTACTACCACCAGCTTTCTTGTGAGCCATTGCTATATCCTCTTTTAATTACCCAGCATTAATGCCGGTAATTTTAACTTCTGTATACCACTGTCTGTGGCCCTGCTGTGAGCGCGAGTGCTTACGACGACGGAATTTAATAATATTCACTTTGTCGCCGCGGCCGTGAGATACAACCTCAGCAGTCACTTTGCCACCTTCAACCAAGGGGGCACCAATCTTGACTTCAGCACCTTCGCCAACCATCAAGACTTCTTCAAAATCGATATTGTCACCAGTAGCTACATCCAACTTCTCCAGACGTAGGGTCTCGCCCTCAACGACTCGATGCTGTTTACCGCCACTTTTGATCACTGCGTACATGTTCTGCTCCAAATTTAGGGTGGCCAAAACAAGTCTACAGGACAGGTTATTGTGGCCAGATTCCGTCGCTTACTATCCTGAGACCAATAGCCTCTGCGAGAGGGCGGCAATTCTAATGGAACCCCCTATGGTTATCAAGTGTTAAAACGGCAAATATTCAACTATCCCAGAGCCGCGTAACAATTGATCTAGACGCAGCTTTGACGAGGCGATTTATGGGCTGCTTTTCAGCCAGATTAACGAAGCCTGACGACCGGTTATGGCCTCTCTGCGGAAAGAATAAAAGCGCTCTGACTCAGAAAAAGTACAGTGTTGTCCGCCGTAGATCTGGGTAACGCCGCAACTAAACAATTCAGCTCTAGCCAGGGCATAGAGATCGGCCAAATACTTGCTGGACCCCAGGGGCCTAAACGCCATCTTAATTTTTTGAGCCTGAGTAGCATCCTGAGCGCGCGCCAAAAACTCCTCCAGCACTTCAGATCCCACCTCGAATTTCTTGGGCCCTATGGCTGGCCCCAAATAGGCCATAACATCCTCTGCCACTTCAAACTTAGCCACTGTGTTGCGCAGAATGCCTTGGCAGAGCCCTCGCCAACCCGCATGGGCAGCAGCGACCCTGGTGCCCTGCCGATCGCAGAAAAGAACTGGCAGGCAATCTGCGGTCATTACCACTGAGCACTGGCCCACTTGATCGGTGTAGCTGGCATCGGCTTTTAGGCTATCGGGACGGCCTAAATTTTGTTGGCTTTTTTGGCGCTCAGGGCTGTTTAGGG
>JABJEX010000070.1 GCA_018663035.1 Porticoccaceae bacterium | reverse complement strand
TTTTATTGCCTGACTTTTATTGCCTGACTTTTATTGCCTGAGCCTTTTTAATCAACAGCCATATCTCTTTCTTTACCGTTTATTATTTCTCTATCATTTAATTCCTTAGCGTATCTTTACGGCTGAGCTCTCAAGCCTCTAGAGTCCGTTACCGCATAGGGTTTCATACATTGGAATTTAAGTTTAATCGAGAACTCCCGTAATGGCCTTGGCTCTGTTAAACTCTCGGCTTCAAAATTTTCGATTGGCTCGCTGTTCATGCTGAAGCGCATCAGTAATTTCTTCACCTTCAATCAACGCCAAAAAAATATCGGCGAGCCTATTGTCGTGCAATCAGGGCGGCATTCTCTATCGCCCAAGATGATTAGCCGTGACGCTCGCAAGGTAGTCGAGGTTCTGCAAGAGCATGGCTTTGAAGCCTATGTGGTTGGCGGTTCAGTGCGTGACCTTCTTTTAGGGCTTAAGCCCAAAGACTTTGATGTGGCCACCAATGCCAAGCCCTCAGAGATTAAACCGTTGTTCCGACGCTCGCGAATTATTGGTCGACGCTTTCAAATTGTGCACGTGCAGTTCAGCCGCGAGCTGATCGAAGTCACCACTTTCAGATCAAATGAAACCTTAGGCAAGGATAAACCTGGAGGCAACCGTCGCCAACAAACAGACAGCGGGATGCTTACAAGAGATAATGTTTTTGGCTCGATCGATGACGATGCTAGTCGTCGCGACCTAACCATAAATGCTCTCTACTACGATCCAAGCGACAACAGCATCTATGACTTTGCTGGCGGGCTAGAGGACATTGAAAACCGCACACTTAGAATTATGGGTGACCCAGCTACTAGATTCCGTGAGGACCCAGTGCGCATGCTGCGCGTTGTGCGCTTTGCAGCCAAATTGGGTTTTACTATTGATCCCGCTACCGAGAAGCCAATGCACAAACTCGCGGGAGATCTAGAACATATCTCTGCGCCACGACTATTCGATGAAACTCTAAAACTGTTTATGAGTGGGCAGGGTTTAGCTACGTTTTGGCTGCTTCACGACTACGGACTTTTCGAGCTTATAGTGCCGCAACTGGGCAAGCTACTAAATAACCGAAACAGTCAAGCCAGCAAACTTGTGCAACAGGCCTTCACGAATACGGACTTGCGTATTAGGTCGGATAAAAGGGTCACGCCTGCGTTTATTTATGCCGCGCTGTTATGGCCATTGGTTCAGAATCTCGCGAGCCGTTATCAAGAACGAGGCAACTCACCAGCCTACGCACTTAACAAGGCTGCTGGGGAAATTATCGCAAAGCAAATTCCAGTCACTGCAATTCCGCGACGTTTCACTATGCCAATGCGTGAAATTTGGGATCTACAGCTAACGCTTCAAAAGCGCGGCGGTCAAAGAGCCAAGCGTCTTGCAGAACATCCACGCTTCCGCGCAGCCTACGACTTTGTGCTGTTGCGCGAGCAGGCAGGAGAGGATCTCAATGGTCTCGGCGATTGGTGGACTGCCTATCAGGAGGCCGATGAAGAAAAACGTGAACTTATGGCTAATGCCTTGACCCAACCAAAAAATAAACGTCGCCGCCGCAAGCCTAGAACGCCAAAGGCCGACTGATGGCGCTGGCTTATATCGGGCTAGGTAGTAATCTTGGTCGCTCTATTGAGGGACAGGTTAAAAACTCCCGAGCCCAGCTTGACCAGGCATTGGATACCCTATCCAGCCACGATCATATCAGCCTTAACAAGCTATCCAATTTCTATCAAACACCGGCCATAGGCCCCGGTAGCCAACCAGACTATATCAATGCGGTAGCACTGCTGGAGACCCAGTTGGAGCCCCTGCAGTTGCTGGATGCATTGCAGGCTATTGAAAATCACCAGGGCCGGGTGCGCACAGTGCGCTGGGGCGCAAGAACACTGGATCTTGATATTCTTCTCTACGATGAACTTGTCGAGGATAGCGAGCGCCTCTGCCTGCCGCACCCCCGCATGCATGAGCGTGGTTTTGTACTGGCACCACTATCGGATATAGCACCAGGGCTTTGCCTGCCCAATGGTGAAAAAATCGACCAGCTATTGGCAAACTGCTCAATGCAAGGTATCGTAAAAATATAAAATCCGAATAACGCCGGTCAGGTTTAATTTAAGATAATAGTCGGCGCAGCAACTTAACTTCAGCCAGCGGAGACTTATGTGGACCAGGCGACTCTCAACGACCTAAGTATTGATTTATCAGCCGTCTCCATTCCCCGTTACATTGCTATAGAAGGCCCAATAGGCATTGGTAAAACCACGTTAGCCAAACGTCTTGCCGAATCTTTTAATTATGAAACTCTGCTTGAAGACGCTGAAGAAAACCCCTTTCTAGAGCGCTTTTATCAAGATCGACGCAACAACGCCTTACCCACGCAGTTATTTTTTCTGTTTCAACGTATGCGAAAACTGCAGGATCTACGTCAGGGAGAACTCTTCCAGCAGGTGCGTGTATCTGACTTTCTGATTGAAAAGGACCCACTGTTCGCGCGCATCACTCTTGACGACAACGAGTACAGCCTCTACCAAACTGTTTATGACAAGATTATTGAAGACTTGCCTAAGCCAGATCTGGTGATTTACCTGCAGGCACCGACAGAGACGCTTTATGATCGGGTGCAGATGCGTGGCAATGCTATTGAGTTACCCATAGAGCAGTCCTATTTGCAGCAACTCAATGATGCCTACACGCAGTTCTTTTACCATTACGATGACACCCCGCTATTAATTGTTAACACTGCGGAGATTAATCTGGCTCAGGGGGATTTGGACTATCACAACTTAGTAAAATATATCCTGCAGATAGGCTCCGGTCGCCACTACTACAACCCTCATCCGATCCAATAATAGCCTGATAGGGTTATCTCGGGTGCTTGTGAAAATCACCGAAACCCAGTAACGTAGCGGCCCCGCCACAAGATAAAGGCATAGAAGCAGTATGAAAACCACGACGATAAGCAGCCTCCACAGTATGAAAACTGCTGGCGAAAAATTCGCTGTCATAACTGCTTATGACTACACCTTTTCACGAATGATAGAAACTGCTGGCATTGAGGTTACCCTGGTCGGTGACTCTCTTGGCAATGTGATTCAGGGTCGCGATAGCACCATTCCAGTGACTATCGATGAAATGGCTTACCACACAGAAATCGTTAAGCGCGGCAATGCTCGAACATTGCTGATGACCGATATGCCATTCATGTCCTATGCTACCGAGCATCAGGCGATGGACAATGCCGCCATATTGATGCAGGCAGGTGCACAGATGGTCAAGCTAGAGGGTGGCGAATGGCTAGCGGAAACTGTATACATGCTGACTGAACGCGGTATCCCTGTCTGTGGTCATGTAGGTTTAACCCCCCAGTCCGTGCATAAACTTGGTGGGTATAGAGTGCAGGGCAAAGAAGAAGATGCCGCTCAGCAAATGATTGCCGAGGCTCAGGTATTAGAAGAAGCCGGCGCAGATTTAATTGTCGTAGAATGCGTACCCTCATCACTGGGTCGCGACCTCTCTGCCGCACTCAATATCCCGGTAATCGGCATAGGTGCGGGGCCAGATACAGATGCTCAGGTTCTAGTGCTACAAGATATGCTGGGTATTTCACAGCGACTGCCGAAGTTTTCCAAAAATTTCCTCCAGCAAAGCGCCAGTATTCAAGACGCCATTATCGCCTATGGTGATGAGGTGCGCAGTGGTGCGTTCCCCGCACCAGAGCATTGTTTTAAATAATTAGACTCAGAGGACAATCACCATGTCTAATCCCAACTCAGTTTATGATTTTTCAGTGCCTACCAGCACAGGTGAGCAACAGGCCCTGAGCGCCTATAAGGGCAAGGCCATGCTAATTGTAAATACCGCCAGCAAGTGCGGCTTTACTCCTCAATATGAAGGCCTCCAAAACCTTTACAACAGCTATGCAGAGCGCGGCCTAGAAATTATCGCTCTCCCCTGTAATCAGTTTCGAGGTCAAGAACCCGGTAGCAACGCCGAGGTGCAAGAATTCTGTCAGCTAAACTACGGCCTGAGTTTTCCAGTGATGGGAAAAATAGAGGTCAATGGTCCTGGCCGTCACCCGCTGTATAGTTATCTCACGCAACAGGCTGGTGGACTGTTCAATGACAATATTAAATGGAACTTCACCAAGTTTTTGGTAGATCGCAATGGCCAGGTTGTGGACCGTTTCGCCACCATTACCAAGCCTGCCGATCTAGCTAAATCGATAGAGAAACTGCTATAGCCCATTAATCAATTAAGGTGGGCCACTGACCGCTGTGGTCCGCCAGATAGTCAACCAGATTTTTGGGCCTGTATTTAGGGTCCGCCTGCCAGCGCTGCTTCACCGACCTGTGTATTAATATATGGCCCCGGCCATGGTCAATTGGCCGATGATAGGGTCGTTTGGAACGAAATATGTGCTTGCGTGATCTATGCAAGGTAGCAGTAAAAACTGGTTTTAAGCTCTGCATCATATGAGCCTCCAGATGCAATCCTGCGGCACTAGCCTCTCTACCAATCCACTGCATGGCAATATCAGATAATAGCCCGCCATCGGGGTCGGCTTTGTAACTTCCGCCTATATTACTGTGTACACCAGCAAACCAGACCTGCTGAAGGCTCATCTGTGCTCGATGCTGCCAAATGGTGGGCTCGAAGTCTGAACGCAGTTCATCGATGGCCAAGGCATGGCGGGCAATATCAATGTTATCGCCCATTTTAGTGTCGTAAAATTCGTCTTGCTTATCCATTAATCCGAGAAATGAAAAGGGGATACCCAAGGCTCCCAAGGTGTCCCAAACGCCGACAAACTTCACCGTTCGGTTAGCATGGCTGTGGGCTTTGCGAAAGGCCAACGACTCATTCCCCTTGGGGCCATAGGCCGAACCAGTCTTTTTATAATGCTCAAAAGCTGCCTGAATTAGGCGAGCATCAGGACGCTTTAGGATACCGCAGTTGTTAATTAGCCCGCAGAGACTGCGAACGGTATAGGAGCCGCGACTAAAACCGAACAGATAGATCTCATCACCCGGCGCGTAGTTCTGCACCAGATATCGATAATTATCCATAATATTTTTAGCAATCCCGCGACCGGTGATGCCGGCAGCAGCAGAATCATGATAGGAGCCCAGCCCCCAATCATAAAACACCTGTTGGGCAACACCGTCGCTTGCCACAGGTTTTATTGCTCGGGCAACTTTAAGGACATTGGTTGGCTGGTCTTCGGGATCTTTTTCTGGGCGATTCCATGTGCCGTCGGCACAGATAACTATACGTTTCATGGCAACTTCCTTGTCTTTTGTCAATCAGGGTAAGCTGTTGAAACTACGAAGGCTATCCTGCCCTCTTCAACCTGACTTTAAGACTAGACCAAAACCTCTACAAAAGTATTTTTTGCAGTAGTGCCTATTTGTGGCCATCCAGTTCGGCAAAGTATTTTTTTGCAGCACTATTTACCTTGGGTGCCAAATAGAGCGCCGAAATCATGGTGGGAATTGCCATTGTCGCGTAGGAGGCCAGAATAAGACCGTTGACTATATCCATAGAGACCACAGCACCCCCAAGCAGCAAACTCAGGTAAATAGGCGTATACCAATACTGACGTTCAGCGCCAAGCAAAAAGCCCATACACTTCACACCATAGAACCACATGGTAACCATGGTACTAAAACTCAGTAGGCCCACCATAATCAGTAGCAGATAAATGCCCGTTACTGGGAATACTTGTTCAATAGCTCGAGCGGTCAGGGTAACACCTTCAATACCATTGTCAGCCTGCCATACTCCAGTCAGCAAAATAATCAATGCAGTGCAGGTGCAAACTAAAAGAGTGTCAATTACAGGACCAACCATGGCAACCACACCTTCGCGAATTGGTTGTGCAGTTTTGGCTGCACCATGAGCCATAGACTCTGTACCTATACCCGCCTCATTGGAAAAAGCACCGCGGCGCACGCCAATTAGGATAACTGCACCAATAGATCCACCCGCAGCAGCCTGACCAGTGAAAGCATCGGTTACTATTAACAGCAACATAGCCGGAATATCCGCCGCATAGGCATACATGACATTGAGGGTCATAAACAGGTACAACAACACCATTGAAGGCACAAGGCGGACAGTTAGCTTACCTATCCGCTCAATACGGCCGATCACCACAATGGCAACCATGAGCGCCACCAGCGAACTGGCTGCAAGATCGAAACCAAAATGAGCTTCAGGTGTGGCCCAACCGGCCGGAATAGCCACTACATCGCGCAGCAGCTGGATAAACTGATTTGCCTGGAAAATAGGTAGTGCGCCAATAAGACAGGCAACTGCAAACAGCGCTGCCAGTGGGTACCAGCGCTTACCCATGCCCTCCATAATTACGTACATGGGGCCACCATGCAATGTGCCATCCGAACCCTCGGAGCGATACATAACTGCCAGAGAAGCTGTATAAAACTTTGTAGCAACACCAACAATGGCCGTTACCCACATCCAGAACACTGCGCCCGGCCCGCCTATACTGATAGCAATGGCCACGCCGGCAATATTACCGAGACCTATGGTACCGGAGAGTGCTGTCGATAGGGCTTGTGAATGAGGAATACGGCCCGGGTCATTAGGGTCGCTGTACTTGCCACTGAGTAAAGCAACCGCGTGGCCAAAATATCTATAGGGCCTAAACCGCGAATAAAACATGAAAAATACACCGCCGCCAACCAGCAGTACCACCAGGGGCGTACTCCACATCATGTCGGCCCAGGCGTTAAAAAAATCTTCTAGTTGCTGCAAAGTCATATTGGTGGTTTCTTATTATTTTGACGGTCTTCAATCAGTCTTTTGGCTTTACGTAGAGCACCAGGCTGTGCCCAACTAGGTCGTAACCCTGCTGACTGGCGATGCGCTCTTGAATTTTTTCAATCTCTTCGTCATGAAACTCAATCACTTTTCCTGACTCTGTACAGACCATATGATCGTGGTGCTCACCGCGATCGAGCTCGTAGACGGCCGGTCCATTATCAAAATTATGGCGCTCTATCAGCCCTGCACCTTCAAATTGCGTCAGTACACGATAGACGGTAGCAATGCCCACATCTTCGTCTGCGTCACGTAGATTTTGATAGATATCTTCGGCCGTCATATGACGATCTGAGCAGCTCTCCAGAATTTGTAAAATCTTGACTCTGGGTAATGTGACCTTGAGACCGGCTTTTTTTAGTTCCTGATCTTCAGTAGTCATGTTTTACCTCTTCTCTATGTTGTCGGCTTTGGGTATTATCCCCGTTCGCGCAACCAACTGGAAGCCCACTAATGCGATTAGCCCTGATCTGTTTAATTTTCGTCTCTGTCTTCACCGCCGGCTGTAGCTGGTTGAAGTTTCCCGGTGTACACAAAATCGATATTCAGCAGGGAAATATTGTTGATCAGGAAATGATTGATAAGCTGCGCCCTGGCATGACTCAGTCTCAGGTACAGTTTGTGCTGGGAACGCCACTGGTGGTAGACACATTCAACCGACTGCGCTGGGACTATTTCTACAGTCGAGTCACCTCCGCTGGCGTGGCCACAGAAGAGCGAGTGACTATCTATTTTGATGCCGAAGGGAAATTAGAGCGCATGACTGGGGATTATCTACCCAGCTCAGCAATTGCAGAGGAGCTCTAACCAGCTTCTACGGCTGCTGCTTTTTTGCCGCAGCCTCTTCAGCCCGACGGCGACGAACCTCTTTGGGATCGGCAATCAGAGGGCGATAGATCTCTACTCTGTCATGGTCACGCAACTGATAAACCGCAGGCTCATC
>JABJEX010000069.1 GCA_018663035.1 Porticoccaceae bacterium | reverse complement strand
TTGGCAAGGTACCGCTCTACCAACTGAGCTATTCCCGCAAATGCAACTGATTGCATCTTGTAAAATGGCGTCCCGTAGGGGAGTCGAACCCCTGTTACCGCCGTGAAAGGGCGGTGTCCTAGGCCTCTAGACGAACGGGACGTGACTGGCTAGGAGGCGCGCATTCTAAGTAGCAGCAGGAACAGTGTCAACCCTTACAGCGCTATATTTTAAGTCGTTTTGTTGTTTTATTAAAACAGACTCGAAATTAACTAAAAATTTACGGGTGCGCCGGGCATTTGCCCCGAGGTCACCAGCCCCTTCTCTTGATGACGACCTAATATCTAAGACACTCCGCTGACTATCCAAAGCTCTGATTCGGATAACTACATCGCCCTTAAATCCCATCACTAGGGTGGTGACAACAGCTTCGATTTTACCCTGAGCCTGATCAGCTATCATTACCTGCCAGCCGCGCAGGGAAACTGTATAGCGCGCACTCCGGTAGGTCACATTCGCAGACACATCGAGGTGGACACTGGTAAGATCTGGATAGGCCTGTAACTGCTTAGCCCCATAGTCGCCGGCTGGGTAGCTAACGCCGTTATGGTTACTGGTGCGAAGAAGCGTCGCTGATTTAAAGACGGGTGGGTCATTGATATCGGTGCTAATATCGTTAATCAAAGGTGCCTGAAGGCCGCTAACGCCAACCATCTGAAACCCCATAATTACGGGTACAGCACAGATAGCAACGAGAACACCTTATTCTCCGGCAATTGATTTACCGCTGCTGTCATACACAATCAGGTTATAAAAGACGCAGCAGATAGCAAGTATGCATAGGCCATGGCCGACAAGCAGTCCCAGCAGCGCAATCTCCCAGCTCAATAGGTCTCCCCTATAGGCCAAGATAGATAGAGCGAGAATAAGGATACCGGTCTGCGATGAAGCTCTGATTATTTTTTCATGGTAGCGCAAAACATCGGAAGTTCTGTCTATAATGGCTATTCGAAACTCTACTTTCTATACGACAGCGAATAATGACTGATTTTTGCAAATCCCACAAGTTGGCCGATGTATGCTATGACATCAGAGGTCCGGTACTTGACCATGCAAACTGGCTAGAAGAACAGGGCCAGAAAATAATCAAACTTAATATTGGTAACCCTGGAGCCTTTGGCTTCGATGCGCCCGATGAAATTATCCATGATGTAATTCACAACCTCCGCGACGCTCAGGGATACTCCCACAGCAAAGGTCTATTCTCCGCGCGCAAGGCAGTAATGCAACGTTACCAGGCGGAGGGTATTGAAAATATCGATATCGAAGATGTAATTATGGGCAATGGGGTTAGTGAGCTAATAATCATGGCTATGCAGGCCCTACTCAATCCCGGTGATGAGATACTGATACCCTCCCCTGACTACCCGCTATGGACAGCTGCAGTTTCCATGGGCGGCGGAAAACCTGTACATTACGACTGTGATGAAGACAATGACTGGCAGCCGAACATAGGCGATATAGAGAGCAAAATAACAGCTAATACTCGCGGCATTGTTATTATCAACCCCAACAATCCAACTGGGGCTGTCTATTCGCAGAGTATGTTAAACCAACTGGTAGCGATTGCTGAACGCCACAATCTTATTGTGTTTGCCGATGAAATTTACGACCGTATTGTCTATGACGATGCTAAGCATATACCAATGGCCAGTCTAGTCAAAAACGTGCTTTGCCTTACTTTTAATGGACTTTCGAAAACCTATCGCCTGGCAGGCTTCCGCTCTGGCTGGATGTTAATAACTGGCGCCAAAAAAAGAGCCAAAAGCTATATTGAAGGTTTGGAGATGCTCGCCTCTATGCGCCTCTGCGCCAATGCACCAGCGATGCTCGCAGTACAAACTGCTCTGGGGGGGCGCCAGAGTATTGAGGATTTAATCCTTCCAGGCGGGCGTTTACTGGCTCAGCGAGATCTTGCCCACAAATTGATCACTGAAATACCTGGGGTAAGCTGCGTCAAACCAAAGTCCGCCATGTATCTATTCCCCAAGTTAGACCCAACTGTCTATCCCATTACAGATGACGAAGACTTTATTCTTAGGCTGCTTAAAGAAGAGCGTATTTTAATGGTTCAGGGCTCGGCATTTAACTTGGCCGATCAGCAGCACTTTCGAATTGTTTTTCTGCCCGACCAGGATCAGTTGAGAGAGTCCATTGCTAGACTGGCAAACTTCCTTGCCCGTTTGCGGGCTTAACAGAGTGCAAATAAGCGAATTAATCATTAGGGAGTGATTCAAATGTCCAAGGAAAAACCTAACCAACAGCACCCCAAACCAGAACTCAATGGTGCTGCTATTATCGATGAAAATGGCACCGAGGTTCCTATCACCGAAGATATGATCCAGTCTGTTCTGGACCAACTGGACAGCCCAGATTCGCAGGCAAAGAAACAGCAAAACTAATTTCAGGAGTTCCTGCCGAGGGTAAAACCCAGCGTTTTAAAACTCTCACTTTGGCCATTAGTTTCTGCAACTTGATAGAAACTAAATTCCCGCCTGACTGGGTACTCTCTGCGCAGTCGATCAAAGGCTGTAGCAACATCGGTGGATCCTGGATCCAAATCTCGAAGTGCAAACGCCAAACGTTCACTGTCTAATGCAGGATCATAGCTGGCTAAAATACCCTCGCTAAGACTATTAACCTGGAGATGCTTTGGCTGTTGCATGCTAGCGTCAAAGCAATCCACTTCCGGACTAACGCCCGCCCAGCCTTTAAACGCTTCGAAGACCATCCGAGTGCCATTAATTCTGCCTTCGTGACTGTAGCCTGCAATATGAGGTGTACCCATAGCAATAAAAGGCAACAGATTTAGGTCTATCAGCGGTTCGGGCTCCCAGACATCCAACACCACCCGAGCAGACAAACCGGCTCTAAACGCTTCATATAGAGCTTTATTATCAACCACTGCCCCACGGCCTGCATTAATTAGCACAGAGTCTGGTTTTAGTCGTGCTATCACATCGGCATTAAACAAATGATAAGTTGGGTGTTTGCCGCCGCGAGTCAAAGGGGTGTGCAGACAAATAATGTCGCAGTCGATAATTGTGTCGAACTCAACCAGATCAGCTACCCTGCCCTTATCCAAGAAGGGGTCGTAAACAACACAGTTAACACCGAGATCTAATAACCGCTGATAGAGACGACCACCGACATTGCCGCAACCCACAATGCCGATGGTTTTCGTGAGCCAGTCTGGGACAAGCTGACAGAATACGGCAAGGTCATACTGAACCACCGCTTCAGCATTGCAGCCGGGTGCATGAGCAAACTCTATCCCAGCGCTACTCAGGAAGGCTGTATCTACATGGTCCACCCCAATGGTGGCAGAGCCGACAAACCTAACCTTGGTGCCAGCGAGCAATTCTTCGTCTACTCTGGTAACAGAGCGCACTAATAACAGGTCTGCATCCAGAAGATGCGCATTACAAATTTCCCTGCCTGGAAGCAGCTCGACATTGCCGAACTCACTGAACAGCTCCTTTACTAGGGGCATATTTTGATCAGCAATAATTTTCACAATAGTAGTCTCCAGCGTTAACCGCCTATTATCCTAGCGGGCTAAGCTGCCTTTGTTTAAGTGCGGCCGCTCTAGCGGCAAAGGCGTTGCCGAATCCCATATCTTCGCAAAAAATATCGAAGGCGTCTTGGTAAATTCCCTGCCAGCCTATGGCCGCCAAATCAGGTGCCTCTTCCATATCGGTGACAATCTGCGCTAACTGGCGAGATAGAAATAGTTGCTGTCGGTGAGAATCAAGCCTGTCTGCAAGCTTTTTGGCCCCTCGAATCGGCAAATCCTGAAGCTGATCTAGATGCTCCATGACCGCGTCCACCGAGGGAAAATGCGACAGTAGCTGCCGTGCAGTTTTAGCACCCACACCTGGTACGCCGGCAATATTATCACTGCTGTCGCCCGTCAGCGCCAGATAGTCAGCCATCTGGCTACAGCCGAGCTCTAATTTAGCTTCTAGTTGCGCTTGGCTTTGGGGCTGCGCCTTGCCATAGTCCCAATACAGATCATTGCGCTGAATAATCTGCGTCAGATCTTTATCGCGACTGACGATCACCGGCTGAGCACTAGCCAGTCTCGCCTTGTGAGCAACGCCTCCAATAAGATCATCTGCCTCGAAGATAGTAGAGGCCATTTCAGTCACTCCGAGGACGCGGCACAGTTGTCTGCAGGCATTCAGCTGAAAGGCCAGAGCCTCATCCGGTAGCTCCCTATTGGCCTTGTAATCAGCGCACAGCTGATGGCGAAATCCAGACCCTAGACTTTCGTCAAAGGCGCAGAACACATATTGCGGCTGTTTCTGTCGCAATAAATCTAATAGAAACCCAGTAAAACCATAGACTGCGTGTGTAGGATAGTTTGCATCTTGGGAGTGCCAGTTTTCCGGAAGCGAAAAATAGCTGCGAAAGATATAAATAGAAGAATCAATTAGAAACGCTTGCATACTGTTTAGTCTAGATCAGCCTATATAATTGGTAATGCTGTGGATCAATCACCCCATTGTTATCAAATGCATCCATTAGACCGCGAATAAATAGCTCCGCTCGGTCTGGTAAAGCACCTGGAACACACCATTGGACGGCCTGCCGGGAAACGGCCTGAGCAAACCCTTCACTTGCCCTAGCCTGACCTGCACTGAGGTTGTCCACACTAAGGCGAAACGGCTGCCTACAGGCGACAGAAAACATCCACTCTAAGGCCTGAGGTTTAATCTCTGCAACCTCAAAAATCTGCTGCTGATCCGGTGTGCGGCCATCTGGATTATACCAGTAGCCAAAGTCCTCTAATCGACGTCGATCTACACCGGCAATACACCAGTGTGCAGTTTCATGGAGCGCACTGGATAAAAAGTCTTCGCGAAAATATAAACGGTTAATCTGATCACCATGATTTGTTGCTGGCAGATAAATAGGCTCGTCTGCACCGGCAATTAGCTCAGTATCATACGGCGCAAAAAACAGCCGCTGAAAAACCTCTATAACCTGTTTTACATCATCGCTCAGCGATGGCGATGGCATTATGACCATTTCACTGATCCAGCTTGGCAGACAGTACTATCAATCGCTTGCCAATACTCCTCCGACAGATACTGGCGGCCGGCAAGCAGATGCTCTATATACCAGCGAGCAGGCAGTATTTGACTATCAAGTACCGCCGGGTTGGCCACATACACCCAGGCAGCCTTCGCACCGGCTTTGGTTTGCACGCTGAACACCTCACGGCTATAGCGACGCGGCGCTCCCTCGTAGGGGTCTAGCTTAATAATCTCCGCACCTGAAGCCAACTCGTAAAGTACACCCTGAATCTGCTCATCAGGGGCATACACGATATTTGCGCAGGCGAGACTGTCATCATGACGAGAGCGCTTGTTAAAGCGTAGACCAAAGCCATACAACCATCCTGACACGGCACTTACCGCTGTCATGTCGCGCCCCTGCATCCGGTCAGGGTTCATGTTGGATCCATAGGCAAAATAAAACTGAGGGGCTGACTTGTTGTCCAAGGTTAGTGACCTGCCTGGCTGTTGTAGGTTGTCGACGACAGAGAATTTTACAGTAAAAATGTAGGGCCGGTTAAATTTGCTTGCGCCTGTACAATATCTTGCGCTTGTGCGATCTGAAATAGAGTAAAAAACACAAATTGTTGTGCTTGAGTAAATTCTAGAGTACCTTATCTAGTGTTAGTGTCTTTTGCTATCAACTGCCTTTAGGAGATGTATTTATGCCCAGCTCGGCGCTTGATCACCCGATGGACAATGTGATTGATATCTTCACACGCAAACCCCTCTCTGAACTCTCTAACAATAAACTTATCCGTATAGCACCCGAACTCGACGGCCTCGAGATGCTCTACAGCAATGCTGAAAACCCAGAAAAGCTTTTTTCCGTTAAAGTCCTTGCATGGGGCCTAAAGCTCAATGGTGAGGTGGTCGGGCTAGTGCCTTGGCTTGACCAGCTAATCGCCTGTGATGAAATTAATGATCCCCTTAATGGCCAGTGGCAAGGCTATTATGATCAGGGTGTTGACGAACTATTCTTCGCTGCACCGCTTCACAAGGTGGTCGAATTAGAAACGGCAGCTGACTACTATGAATATCAGTGTGATAGCGGACAAGAGGTTATTCAGGAAGTACCAGATGGAATAGGCACCCATGCCGTGCTCTCTGCTGACGGCTTTCAAAGCATTACACTCAAAGAGGTAATCAGCTGGCGTCTTTTGCATGATGGCACAGTTCAAGCCATGCTAATCAACGAAAAAACTATGCATAGCACGCCAGTTCTACCAGGTGACGATTGCCTTTATGCTGCCGATAAGAATGGCGATTTCTGTTACTTTTTCCAACACCATATAGCCAACAAGTTAAAGTCTCAGGACCCTGATGCTCTGGCCGCCATATCTGTGCTTAAAGAAAGTTAATCGGAATCAGGGCCCGACCGGGCCCTGAGTAGCTCAGTCCGGTTTGCCGTAGGACATCAGGCGCTGGTATCTGCGCTCTAATAGGTCGTCGATGGGCACTGCCTGCAACTCATCTAGTTGTTCGCTAAGGCGGGATCTGAGCGTTAGACTCATTGCTTCGATATCGCGATGCGCTCCGCCCATTGGCTCAGGAATAGTCTCGTCAACTATACCTAGCTTCTGCAAATTATCAGAGGTCACACCCATAGCCTCTGCCGCCTGAGGAGCCTTTTCACTGGTCTTCCAGATTATGTTGGCACAGCCTTCAGGCGAGATCACAAAGTAGGTGCTGTACTGCAACATATTAAGCCGGTCACCCACACCAATTGCCAGAGCGCCACCGGAGCTACCCTCACCTATCACGGTGCAGATAATCGGTGTTTTTAAGCGTGACATTACCGCCAGATTACGAGCAATCGCCTCGGAGATATTGCGCTCTTCAGAATCAATGCCGGGATAGGCTCCCGGGGTATCTATAAGGGTCAGTACAGGCATTTTAAAGCGTTCAGCGGTCTCCATTAATCGCAGTGCCTTGCGATAGCCCTCGGCTTTAGGCATACCAAAGTTACGCATTACCTTCTCATTAACACCACGCCCTTTCTCTTCACCAATAACCATAACCGGCTTGCCATCAAGGCGGGCCACGCCACCAACAATGGCACTGTCGTCACCAAAATGTCGATCGCCGTGCATCTCTTCCCAATCGGTGAAGATACGCTTGATATAATCAATGCTGTAGGGTCTCTGCGGATGTCGAGCAACCTGCACAACCTGCCAGGGACTGAGTTTGGCATAGATGCTCTGTGTGAGCTTTTGGGACTTGTCTCGAAGCTTGGCGACTTCCTCGGCTATATTGAGCTCGTTGTCGTTACCCACTAAATGCAGCTCTTCAATCTTTGCTTCCAGCTCTGCTATTGGCTGTTCAAAAGAAAGGTAATTCAAATTCATTTTCAGGGAGTCCATGAAGGTGGCTGGCGCGTATTTTAACATCTCTTCAACACACTACCAGAGCCATATAACATTGATTGTTTAATGATAGTGCAAAGTAACGCTATTTTTACCGAAATCTTCCCTGAGACGGGTGATTAGCTCGTCTCTCGGCTGCACCAGCCATTGTCGACTAAGGGTTAACTCTCCGGCGGCACTGGGTATCTCGTACTCAACAGTCACCGGGCAATTACCCTCTTTAAAATCGCTGAGTATATGATGAAATCTATCCACCCAGCCTGTGGTATCTTCCGACTTAGTCACCGATAGGTGAAGACGATTAAGCTTGCTACAGCGCGCCTCATAAATAGACTGAATCGATTCCGCTACTAATTTTAGACCGCCTGTAAATGAATCCTCAGACACAGCGCCCTGAATAACCAACAGCGCATCCTTGCTAAGAATATCCCGATAAGCATTGAATTTATCCGCCCAAACAGACAATTCAATTCGGCCACTCTTATCATCCAGCGTTAAGAATGCAAAGCTATCACCACGCTTATTTTTCATAATGCGCATGCCGACCACCATTCCAGCTACTGTTGAACTGTCCTTGCCTGGTCTAAGATCAGCTATACGGCCTGGCACCATAGTGCGAAGCTCTTCTTCGTATTCATCGATGGGGTGGCCCGTCAGATAGAGCCCGAGAGTCTCTTTTTCGCCGTTGAGTCGATCGCGCACCGAGAGCGCCCTAGCGCCATTGTAACTACTGTAATTTATCTCTGAAGCACTCTCGGCAATCGACTCACCAAACAGATCGCCCATACCACTACTGGCGTTTCGCGCTTGCTGCTCTGCTAACTTTACAGCCTCGTCGAGCGCCGCCAGCATTACCGCCCGCCGATATCCAATCTCGCCATCTGGGCCAATCTCATCAAGTGCACCACTGCGGATCATAGCCTCGAGCGCTCGCTTATTTACCTTGCGCCCGTCGACACGAGCACAGAAGTCAAACAGATCCTTGAAGGGGCCACCATCACTTCTAGCGGCGATAATGTTCTCAACAGGGCCTTCACCCAACCCTTTAATGGCACCCAGACCGTAGATTACTCGGCCCTGGGGATCCACACTAAAGTGAAATTGACCCTGATTCACATCTGGCGGCAACAGATCGAGACTCATGGCACGGCACTCGTCGATGAAAGTAACAACTTTATCGGTCTTGTCCATGTCAGAAGAGATAGTCGCCGCCATAAACTCGGCGGGATAATGCGCTTTTAACCAGCCTGTCTGATAGGCTACAAGAGCATAGGCTGCACTGTGGGACTTGTTAAACCCGTAGCCAGCAAATTTTTCCATCAGATCAAAGATATTCGAAGCTAGGTCTTCGGCAAAACCCTTTGCGACAGCACCCTGGGTAAACAGTTCGCGTTGTTTGGCCATCTCTGCAGCGTTCTTCTTACCCATGGCACGACGCAATAGGTCTGCACCACCTAGGGTATAGCCACCCATTTCCTGAGCGATCTGCATCACCTGTTCCTGGTACAGAATAATTCCATAGGTGGGCTCTAGAGCAGGTTTTAGACAGTCGTGTTGATACTGAATGTGGGGATAGCTGACCTCAGCCCGGCCCTTTTTGCGGTTGATAAAATCATCCACCATGCCTGACTGCAGAGGCCCGGGACGGAACAGGGCAACCAGTGCAACTATGTCCTCGAAGCGATCCGGCCCAAGTTTTTTAATAAGCTCTTTCATACCGCGGGACTCAAGCTGGAATACCGCAGTGGTCTCTGCACGCTGCATGAGCTCATAAGTACTGACATCGTCGAGTGGAATTTTCTCGATATCCAACGCTTCTTCACCATTAGCGCTGCGAGTACGGTTAATCATCCGCACTGCCCAGTCAATAATGGTTAGGGTACGCAGACCTAGAAAGTCAAACTTAACCAGCCCTGCTTCTTCGACATCATTTTTGTCGAACTGGGTAACCACACCACCGCCAGTATCATCACAGTAGATGGGCGAGAAATCTGTGATAACAGTTGGTGCAATTACCACGCCACCAGCGTGCTTACCACAGTTTCGTGACACTCCCTCTAGCTGCAGTGCCATACTCCAGATTTCGCCGGCTTCTTCATCCTGCTCAAGAAACTCCGCAAGCTCTTCCTCTTGCTCGACGGCCTTCTCTAATGTCATGCCGACTTCGAAAGGAATTAACTTTGATAGCTTGTCTGCCAAACCGTAGGACTTACCCTGAACCCTTGCCACATCTCTAACCACAGCCTTTGCGGCCATGGTGCCAAAGGTCACAATCTGCGATACGGCATCGCGACCATATTGCTCTGATACATAGGCAATCACACGATCGCGGCCTTCCATGCAGAAATCGATATCAAAGTCCGGCATCGAGACCCGCTCAGGGTTAAGAAAGCGCTCGAACAGCAAGTCGTATTCAATTGGATCTAAATCAGTAATTTTTAACGCGTAGGCTACCAGCGACCCGGCACCAGAACCACGGCCCGGGCCTACTGGAATCTGGTTGTCTTTTGCCCAGCCAATAAAATCCATCACGATCAGAAAGTAACCGGGAAAGCCCATCTGGATAATAATATCCAACTCAAACTTTAGTCGCTCGAGATAAACTGCTCTGGTCTCAGCAAAACCCTCCGCCTCCGTGTCAAACAGCTTTGCTAAACGGGCTTCGAGACCTTCCTCGGAAACTTTGATAAAGAACTCATTGATGGTGAGTCCATCTGGGATTGGGTAGTCGGGCAAAAAATACTCACCCAGCCTCAAATCCAAATTACATCGCTTGGCAATCTCAACAGAATTTTGCAGGGCTTCGGGAATATCTGAAAACAGCTCAGCCATCTCGGCGGCTGTTCGCAGATACTGGTGCTCGGAATAACGCCTTTCACGGCGAGGGTCATCTAGGGCGCGGCCCTCGTGAATACAGACTCGGGCCTCATGGGCTTCAAATTCATCAGTAGACAAAAAGCGAACATCATTAGTAGCCACAACAGGACAGCTATACTGGCTGGCAAGATCCACCGCGGCATGCAGATAATCCTCTTCTCCCGCTCGCCCGGTTCTCTGTAGCTCGAGGTAAAACCGGTCGGGAAACAGCTGCATAAAT
This sequence comes from Porticoccaceae bacterium, assembly GCA_018663035.1. Taxonomy (GTDB): domain Bacteria; phylum Pseudomonadota; class Gammaproteobacteria; order Pseudomonadales; family Porticoccaceae; genus HTCC2207. The sequence continues at coordinate 47,834 of JABJEX010000069.1, read as the reverse complement.
TCACGCAAAAGCTGCTCTGCATCTGCTCGCCGCCCTGAAATGAGCGCGACACCAATCTCGCCAAGGCGACCACCAGACAGAGCGATAAGACCATCTGCATGAGCTGCAAGCCAAGATTTTCGAATATAGGGAACGCCCTGTCGCTGACCAGCCTGATAGGCCATTGAAACCAGCTTTGTAAGATTTTGATAACCCTGCAGATCGGCTACCAGGAGCACCAGCTGTGTTGGATTGCCCTCGCCGCTTTCATCTAGCACCAAAAGATCAGCGCCAACAATTGGCTTAACACCAACTGCCTGCGCTGCTTTATAAAACTTAACCAGCCCAAAAAAATTATTAAAATCGGTCAGAGCGACCGCGGGCATTAACTCCTCCGCAACCTTTTTGGCCAGCGGCTTGATACGTACTAGCCCATCAACTAGGGAGTATTCAGAATGGAGTCTAAGATGGACAAACTCTTTGGTCATTTAGTTAGCAGGTGCTCGGCATCAACCCCGTAATAGGCAAAACTCTCTTTCATTAAGTCAAACACCGTACCCTCATAAGGTGGAATCTCAGCGTCTGACTGACCGACAGGCTCAACCCTGTCGCCCCAGCGAATAACGCCAGCACCACAGGTAAGGCCTGCGCCAAATGAGGCGGTAAGGATATTCATGCCCGGCTTGACCCTGCCGTCTGACAGCGCGTCACAAAGTGCCAGAGGAATTGCTGCAGCACTGGTGTTGGCATATTCATCTATACAGACGACTACTTTTTCCATCGGGAAATTCAAACGTTTAGCCAGAGATTGAATAATCCGCACATTGGCCTGATGGGGTACAAACAGATCTATATCTGCCGCTGTCAAACCCTCTCGATCTAACACCTCGGCAATCGAATCCGCCATTCCTTTTACCGCACTTTTGAAGATTTCTTGGCCTTCAAAATTTAACGATACATGGATGCCTCCAGTAAGGTGCAGCGGCGACATGCCCCAGCTGGGTAGATGCAAGCACTCTCTACTGTCTGGAACGCAACTCATATGTGCAGAGAGCAGACCAGACTTCTGCTCTGTAGCCTCAATCACCACAGCGCCAGCACCATCACCAAACAGAAAACAGGACTCACGCTTACTCCAGTCCATGGCCAACGAGATACGCTCTGCACCTATAACCAGCGCCTTTTTGACGGACCCCGCCTTGATCATATCTGTGGCAACATTCAATGCGTACAACCAACTGGTACAGGCCGAGTTGAGGTCAAAAGCCGCAGCCTTGGTGGCACCCAGTTTGTTTTTAATAAAGCTAGCCGTATTGGGGCATATCTCTTCTGGGGTCGTTGAGCCCAACAGCACGAGATCTATATCTGCCGCATCTGTGCCTGCTGCCGCCAGTGCTCGCTCTGCGGCTAACCATGACATCTCGCCCGTGGAAACATGGCTGTAATGACGTTGACGAATACCAGAGCGAGAGAATATCCACTCATCACTGGTTTCAACTATTTTTGCCATGTCATCATTGGTCATTAGGAGGGGCGGCGCATACTTTCCCCAACCGGTAATCTGTGCGTAATTCACTGCAATAATTCCCAAATTATTTGGTTGTTTTTATACATTTGAATGTAATGCCTGACGGCTGTGAACTCAAGCCTTAACTGGCTTTTTACGCCCCTGAGAGCAAATTAACTCGATGCTGCGCTCGACCATCAAAAAAGAGATGACTGCTCAAGCTGTAATTCATCTCTGACTGGCGCAAAGGAGCGCCGATGGATAGGTGTGGGACCTTTGCGTTGCAGCGCCTCTAGATGCTGCGCTGTCCCGTAGCCTTTATTGCTATCAAAGCCATAGCCCGGGTACTTAGCATCCATTTCTAGCATTTCTCGATCTCTAACGACCTTTGCCAGAATAGATGCTGCACTGATTACCTCTACGCGGCCATCACCCTTGACTACAGCCTCAGATGCATACTCCCACTGCGGCACGCGGTTGCCGTCCACAGCGACATAGTCGGGCTGAATCCTAAGCCCCATCACCGCCCTGCGCATCGCCATAAGCGTGGCCTGAAGGATATTAAAGCGATCAATTTCCTCGACTGAGGCTCGGCCTATGCTCCAGCAACTGGCATGACTGATTATATCCTTATAAAGATTCTCTCTTTGGGTTGGGGACAGCGCCTTTGAGTCCGCCAAACCCTCAATTCTGTGACCTGCGGGCAGAATAACCGCAGCGGTTACCACATCGCCAGCCAGTGGGCCGCGACCAACCTCGTCGACGCCAGCTAGCAAGTTGACACCTGCAGGTTTGATCCAGGGCTTTAATTTATCGGCTTTGTTGCCTTTTGCACCTTTCATAGGTCAATTAACTCGGCAATAGCATCGGCAGCAATAGCGCCAGAATCTAACCGCAGCTGTTGATGGAGCTGACTAAATTGATCAACCAACTGCTCTCTATTGCCAGGGTCAAAAGCATCAATCACCGCCTGCGTAAGCTGTTCAACTGAGGCATTAGCTTGAATAAGTTCCGGTACCAGCATTTTATTGGCCAGCAGGTTGGGTATTGAGGCGTAGGGAGTTTTAATAAATGGTGACACCAATCTGTAGGTTAGTGCGCCAAGTCTATAACTCACCACCATTGGCTTTTTGAGCAACATCGCTTCGAGCGCAGTGGTGCCAGAAGCAAGCAAAACTGCGTCGGCAGCCTCCATGGCCAAATGCGAATTCTGCATCAACAACTCGACGCTGAGACCCTGTTTAGTCGAGAGTATATCGCTTATCTGCTGATACCGAGCCTGGTTGGCTGCGGGTATTACCAGCTGCAAATCAGTGCCTAATTGCGCCTGCACAGCGCAGGCCGTGTCTAAAAAAAGCTCCCCAAGCAACTCTACTTCGCCGGATCTGCTGCCAGGCATAATACAGAGCACTGGGCGATCGGGGTTAAGCCCAAGCCTAGAACGCGCCGCCTGAGTGTCTGGTTGTTCGGCCATTTGCCCCGCCAGAGGATGGCCAACAAAACGAACAGGCACCTGATGCTGTTTGTAGAAGCCTGCTTCAAAGGGCAGCAGACAGAGCATTAAATCTACAGACTTCTTAATCTTTTTAATTCTTCCCTGCCGCCAAGCCCACACAGAGGGGCTGACATAGTGGACGGTTTTCACGCCAGCGCGATGCAGTCTCTGCTCAATGCCAGAATTAAAATCAGGGCTATCAATACCAATAAAGACAGCTGGCTTTTGAACAAGGTACCGCTCAACGATACTGCGCCTGATGGATAACAGCTCAGGTAACCGTTTAAGCGGCTCAACAAAGCCCATCACTGACAAACGATCCATCTCAAAGTGGGACTGAAAGCCCTCTGCCTGCATTTTTGGGCCGCCGATACCTTCGAAGATCGCGTTGGGGAATTGCGTTTTAAGCGCACGGATTAAGTCTGCGCCAAGGATATCGCCGGAGGCCTCTCCCGCAACCATGGCAAATACCGTTGGCTGAGTGGTCATCATTTAGCGGATAATGCCGCGGCTTGAATTCTCGAGCGAGCTGAGTAGCATTTTAATTACCGCATCATCGCCTAGGTCACCAATGGCTTTAATAGCTTCGTCCAACTGTAGCCCTCGTCTATACAGCAACTTGTAGGCCTTATTAGCCAGCGCAATCTGCTCAGTGCTAAAGCCTCTGCGCTTTAAGCCTTCACGATTGATCGTGCGCGGCTCTGCAGGGCTGCCAAAGGCGGTAACAAACGCAGGAACATCATGGTAGGTAAATGCAGCGGGACCAATAAAACAATGGGGGCCAATATGGACAAACTGATGTACCAAAGCGTAACCAGAAAGAATCGTCCAATCTCCAACCGTAACATGACCAGAAATACTCGCATTGTTAACCATAATCACATGATCACCAACGATACAGTCATGCCCCACATGAACATAGGCCATCAGAAGATTATCATTGCCTATGCGCGTCTCGCTGTTGTCCTGCACAGTCCCACGATGAATAGTTACGCCTTCGCGAATAACATTATTATCGCCAATCACCAGCCGAGTCGGCTCGCCGTTGTACTTGAGATCTGGCGTATCATCGCCAATGGTAGAGAACTGATAAATTTTATTATTACTGCCCATAATGGTGGGCCCTTTAACCACCACATGAGACGCTATCTCGCAGCCGTCACCAATCTGGACGTCTGGTCCTATAATCGACCAGGGGCCGATGCTGACGTTTTCGCCAATCACTGCCGATGGGTCAACAATGGCTCTTGGATCAATCATGCTAAGGTATCTCTATCCTGATAGGCACAGAGTAAGGTCGCCTCACAGGCTGTCTTACCATCTACCTTGGCTGTGGTATTAAAACGCCAGATATTGCGTTTTACCTTGTCAATCTCCGAGGTTAATACCAGCTGATCTCCGGGCACCACTGGACGCTTAAACCGCACCTTTTCAACACCGGCAAATAGATAGAGCTTTCCATCGTCAGCCTTTTCGCCTGTGGTTGCAAAGCCTAGCAAGCCTGATACCTGAGCCATGGCCTCAATAATCATCACGCCGGGAAAAATAGGCGCGCCGGGGAAATGGCCGTTAAATACATCCTCATTAATGGTTATATTTTTGTAGGCGACGATACTTTCGCCCGGCACAATCTCAGTTACCCTATCCACCAACAGAAATGGATATCGATGCGGGAGTAACTCCATGATTTCATTTACGTTCATTAAAACAATCCAATTTATATCTAGTTAGTAAACCGGTTCCCTAACCTGTCCATGACTCTAATTATTGTCTTTTTTTTCTATTGTTTTTAGCCGCTTAGCCATATCATCGAGCTGACCAATGCGCGCGGAATTTTTGCGCCAAGCCGCAGTTTTCATTAACGGCGTAGTGCCAGATGAATAGGAGCCGGGCTCGGTAATGTTTTTAGTGACCAGTGTTCTGGCTGTCAGCATCACGTTGTCGCACAGTGTCACATGCCCTACCACACAGGCGTCGCCACCAAGAATACAGTTGCGACCTAGCACCGCACTGCCAGCAATACCAGAATAAGCTGCCAACGCCGTATTGTCGCCAATCACAACATTGTGGGCAATTTGCACATGATTATCGATAATAACGCCATTACCTATGCGTGTATCCTCGAGAGCTCCACGGTCAACGGTGGTACAGGCACCAATTTCAACATTGTTGCCTATAGAGACTCCACCTAACTGATGGATTTTCTGCCAGCCACCCTGCCCGTCGGGAGCAAAACCAAAACCGTCTGCGCCGATCACCGAGCCACTGTGAATACGCACCTGAGTGCCCATAATCACGTCGTGATAGATCGAGACATTAGAGCCTATACGACAGCGCTCGCCAATACGGGTGCGAGCGCCTACAAAACTATTGGCTTCTAGGCAGCTACCGCGACCAATCACCGCGTCAGCCTCCACCACGACATTGGGGCCAATACTGACCTCATCAGCAATGACTGCTGTCGGGTGAATAACGGCACTGGGGTGAATGCTTATTTGCGGCTTTGGCTCTGTGGCAAACCAAGCTGTTAACCTGGCATAACCAAGATAGGGGTTATCCAGTACTAAACAGTCTCCAGCATACCCATCCGCCTGGGCCGCAACCAATAGTACCGCCTGCGCCTGACAATCCTGCAACTGACTCTGATACTTAGCATTAGCCAGAAATGCCAACTCCCCAGGACCAGCAGACTGCAGGGTGTTGAGTCCGGTTATGCGAACCTCGGGGTTACCGCGCAACTCCGCAGAGAGATACTCGGCGATTTCGCCCAAAGAATAGTCGAAACTCATTGTATTGTTGCAGCCAAACTGGGACGCGACTAAGCGCTACTCAGGCTTACTTGGGTTGTTCAGGCGGTCGATAACTTTGCCTGTCAGGTTGCTTGCTGGGGCAGCCATAATCACCGCTTCCTGACGAATCAACACCGTAATACCCTCTTCGGCCACTACTTCTTGAATAGCCACCTGTAACTGAGGCATAAACTCTTGCTGAACACGCTGTTGCAATTGCTGCTGTTCGGCCTGAATTTTACGGCTAGCCAGCTCAGCGTCAGCCTTGACGTATTCCATTTTCTTTTGGTGGGCTGCAGCCTCATCCTGAGACCAGGTCAGACGCTTGCTTTCTGCTTCTTTAGCCAGCGCCTGAAAATCCGCACTAGCGCCGTCAAGTTTGGCCTTGAGAGCGACGAAATCTGCACTCTCTACTGACTCTTTAATGCGAGCCTGAGCCGCAGCAGAGGCAAAAATAGCTGTATTAACATCAATTACAGCAACCTTATCTTCGGCAACCACATGAACAGACGTCAGTGCAAAAAGACCAGTTAACAAAACCAAAATAAATGCTTTCACATTACCCACAATACTTCTCCTAACTATTTTTAAAATTGATTACCTAAAGAAAACTGAAATACCTCAGTTTCGTCAAACTCATTTGCATTCAGCGGCTTGGCAAGGCTGAACGTAATAGGACCAAACCCACTTAACCAGGTGGCTCCTAGACCTACAGAATAGCGCATTTCTCCTACGTCTGGTTTATAACAGCTAATCTGACTCTCTCCACACTTGGTGTTAAAGATATTGCCCGCATCAAAGAACAGTGATGACTGCACCGAACGCTGGTCTTTGAGGAATGGTAGCGGGAAGATAACCTCGGCTCCAAGCTCTACTTTAACGTTACCACCAATGGGGTCTGGATCATCTATAAACGACGTATTACAGGGAGGGTCTCTAAAGTTACAGGGTGTGTCCTGCGGGCCCAGAGTATTTCGCTTAAAGCCGCGCACAGAGCCAAAGCCACCGCCGTAGAAATTTTTAAAGAAAGGCAACTGAGTGGTTTCGCCGTAACTCTCGCCGTAGCCTAGATCGGCTCTAAGTTTAAGAGTCAGGGTGTTAGTGAGCCCACGTAAATGCTCAGCACTGTACACGAATTTATAATACTCAAGACCAGAGCCAGGTACCGTAAGATCTAAATTAAGACGCTGCGAGGAACCTCTGGTTGCAAAAATACCGCGGTTTAATGTGGACTTCATCCAGTTCACATTAAGGCTAAAGACATCAAAATTGTCGCCATTGGCATCAACAAAGTCTGCAATTTCTCGAGAGGCATATAGCCCTGTTTTAAGGTCTAGGTTCTCGTAACCAAGCCCCAACCCAATGCGCTGTATCTCGGAAATCGGGTAGCTCCAGTTAACGGTGGCACCATAGGTATTGGTCGAAAAGCTTGCAACGTTGATACGATCATAATCGGTCTCTCGAGCGTAGACACTGTAACCCACACCAACACCATCAACCGTAAAGTAGGGCTCGGTATAGCTAAAGTTCAATGAACTCTGGTACGTGCTGCGGTTAATACCCACACCCACCTGCTTACCTGTACCAAGGAAGTTGTTTTCATTGAGGTTACCGCCCAGAATCAGACCGTTCCCCTGAGCATATCCGACGCTGGCGCCCACAGACCCAGAGGGCTGCTCTTCGACGCTGTAAACAACATCAATCTGATCGTTGCTGCCTGCAACCGGCAGATTCTCGACACTGACTTCTTTAAAGTAGCCTAGACGCTCTAAGCGCACCTTTGAAAGTTCAATCAGCGCGTTATTTGCAGAGGCACCTTCCATTTGACGCATCTCTCGACGTAACACCTCATCTGCTGTCTTGGTGTTACCACGGAACTCAACACGGCGCACATAGGCTCGCATACCTGGCGTAACCACAAAAGTGACTGTGGCGGTTTTATCCTCTTCGTCGACCTCTGGGTAGCCCTGAACTTCGGCGAATGTATAGCCCTCATTGCCGAGTCGACGGGTGATATATTCACTGGAGGTGGTCATCAGAGCCTGAGAGAAAATCATCCCCTCACGCATCAAAATCAGTGCCCTAGCCTGGGGCTCGCTAATCTTTAGCTCACCAGACAGCTCAATCCCACTGATCTTATAAACATCGCCTTCATCGATGTTGATGGTGATATATACAGACTCTTTATCAGGGCTGATTGATACCTGGGTGCTTTCAACCTCAAATTTCAGGTAACCCCGATCCAGATAAAAGGTTTCTAGACTCTCAAGATCGCCAGAGAGTTTTTCACGGGCATATTTGTCATCACTAGAAATCCAAGATAACCATCCAGTGGTGTTCTGCTCGAAGGTATCCAACAGCTCTTCTTCACTAAAGTCTTTGTTGCCGACTATATTAATGTGGCGAATCTTTGCAACGTCGCCCTCATCAATATCAATGTTCACCGCCACCCTGTTGCGTGGCAGCTGCTTAACCTCGGTTTTAACCAGAGCGCCATAGCGACCCTGAGATACATATTGCCGCTGCAACTCCTGCGTCATGCCTTCCAGAATAACTTGCCGAAAGATTTGCCCCTCAGCTAGGCCGTTATCGCGCAGTGCGTCGAGAAGCTGATCAGTCTCAATAGCTTTGTTACCCTCGAGATTGATCTCGGTTACCGCAGGGCGCTCAACCAGGCCTATCACGAGTATGCCATTCTCACGGGCCATGACCACATCGGCAAAATAGCCAGTGCGGAAAAGAGATCTTGTAGCGTCCTGAATACCAGTTTCATCCACCAAATCACCCACGCCTACAGGCAGCGAGGCAAACACAGTGCCCGCAGACACGCGCTGAAGGCCTTCAATACGAATATCCTCGACCTGAAAGACCGCAGCACGGACGGTAAATGAAAGAGAAAATAGGACTAAAAAGAGGCCTGATAAGAGTCGCTTCATGAAATACTTAAACCCAGTTATTAGTTATATTTTGCGGTTTAAAATGTCCGCGTAACATCGTTGTAAGTGGCAAAAACCATTAACCCCATCAACATGGCAAATCCTACTTTATACCCCAGCATCTGAACCTGATCTGACACCGGAGAACCCTTTACCACCTCAATTAAGTAATACATCAGATGACCACCATCCAATACAGGGACAGGCAATAGATTCATAACGCCGAGCATTATACTGAGAATAGCGACAAAGCGAATAAAATTGTCTAATCCAGATTTTGCGCTATCTCCCGCCACCTTAGCGATAGTGATTGGGCCACTGAGATTTTTTGGCGATAGATCGCCAACCAATAGCTTGCCTATAGACTTAACTACAAAGACAGACGTGTCTAATGTCTCGTTGATACCACGCACAGCCGCGCCCAAAATGCTGTAATCAACTTTGCGGACAAGTTCGTCTGGGTACTTTCCACTGGATGCTAACTGCACAGCCAGCTGGCCGACCAACTGTCCCTCACGTTCGGTAGCTCTGGGACTTGCCGCTATAGTAAGAAGCTGCTCTTGACGTTTGATACCAAGCTCGACCTCAGTACCTGCGCTGTCAGCGATATACTCAATAAACTGATTGATGTCCTTAATCTCTGCGCCATTAAGCGTTAGTAGCTGGTCGCCAACTCGCAGACCAGCCGCATAAGCGGCGCCATCTTCCGACACCACAGCTAGGCTCAGACTGTCCATAACAAAGGGCGCGCTAATTCCCAACTCACGAAGCGGCGATGGGTCTTCAGCGTCCCTCAGCCAGCTTTCAATGAAAATTGACAGATCGTATCTGAGATCAGAATCAGCGTAGGTAACCGTAAGCGGAATTTCACCACTGGTTCCTATAAAGGGGAAAAGTTGTCGCGAAACCGCGCTCCAGGTGCCGGTTTCAATGCCATTAACCGCGATAATTTCCATACCGGGCTCAAAACCGGAGCGACTGGCGAGGGAGTCCTCTTTGACGTCGCCCACCACAGGCGCTAAACCCTGTTCCCCGGAAAGGAAAATCAGCCAAAACGCAGCAATGGCCAACAGGAAGTTAGCAACAGGACCAGCAAGCACGATCGCAATACGCTGCCAAACTGATTTGCGATTGAATGAAAAAGCCAAATCCTCTTCAGATACGTTTCCCTCTCGCTCATCGAGCATCTTGACATAACCACCTAAGGGCAGCAGCGCCAGCACAAATTCAGTATCCTGTTTATCACGCCATCTGAGTAGCGGAGTGCCGAAGCCAATAGAGAAACGCTCTACCTTGACGCCACAGCGTCTCGCCACCCAAAAATGACCAAACTCATGAAAGGTCACCAAAACGCCAAGGGCGATAAAGGTATAAAAAATAGTTTGTAACAACTCCATAGACTAGGACTCGATCTGGGTAATGTAAGCCATGCTGTGCTGGCGAGCTTTTTGATCGGACTCTTGGACTGCATCAAGCGAGTCTGGTTCACTAAAATCTAGCCCCTGAAGGCTATTGTCTACAACCTGTGCGATCTGGGTAAAGCCTATACGCCGATCGAGAAATGCCTGCACAGCAATCTCATTTGCTGCATTAAGAATAGCAGGCGCATCACCAGCCGCTGCAGCAGCATCAAATGCTAGCTGTAGACAGGGGAAGCTCGCCAAATCTGGCTGCTCAAAGTCTAGTCGCGCTATCTCAAACAGGTTTAGGTTTTCCACACCGGAAAGAATACGATCAGGCCAGGCCAAGGCGTGCGCTATAGGTGTGCGCATATCGGGATTACCAAGCTGTGCAAGTACCGAGCCGTCTGTGTACTGTACTAGGCTGTGAATCACACTCTGAGGGTGCACGACTACTTCAATCTGTGAGGGCGCCACATCAAAAAGCCAGCAGGCTTCTATAAGCTCGAGACCCTTATTCATTAGCGAAGCCGAATCCACGGAGATCTTGCGCCCCATACTCCAGTTGGGGTGAGCACAGGCTTGCTCTGGCTGAACTGACAGCATCTGCTCAACCGACCAGCCTCGGAATGGACCTCCTGACGCTGACAGTAGCAACTTGCTAACACCAGCTGCGTCTGCCCCCTGATAATTGGCAGGTAAACATTGAAAAATAGCGTTGTGCTCACTATCTATTGGCAGCAGCAGAGAACCAGATGCTTTGACGGCGTCCATAAACAGACCGCCCGCCATCACCAGAGACTCTTTATTTGCCAACAAAATCTTTTTGCCCGCCTTGACCGCGGCGAGTGTGGGTACAAGCCCTGCAGCGCCCACAATAGCCGCCATCACCGTATCCACAGACTCAGCACTAGCGACCTGACAGAGCGCATCAACGCCGTACAGTACCCTGGTGGGGGCTTTGAGATTTGCTAAGAGACTCTCTAATTTAGAGGCCGACAGTGCATCATTAACTACTGCATACTCAGCATTATGGCGCAGACACTGCGCAGCCAACTTTTCAATCTGCTGGTTTCCGGTAAGCGCGAAAACAGCGTATTTATCTGGATGTCGACCAATGATGTCTAGTGTGCTTTCACCAATAGAGCCAGTTGCACCTAGCAGAGTGATAGTTTGCATAACCTAGAATGGACTGGTCTGGATAAGTAGCAGGCTAAATAATGGTAGTGCAGCCATAAAGCCATCAATTCGGTCGAGTACACCGCCATGACCAGGCAATAATTGACTGCTGTCTTTCACGCCACTGTGGCGCTTGATCATGCTTTCGAACAGGTCACCCAACACAGAGTAAAGCGCCACAGGGATAATCAATATCAACAGTGCTGACAGAGTCTGTCCAAGATTCAACCAAAGTAGCGTAGCGATAAGAACCAACTCTAGAAAAATACCACCAGCAAAGCCCTCCCAGGTCTTACCGGGGCTAACCACTGGCGCCAGCTTATGCTTGCCAAAGAGGCGGCCAGCTAGGTACCCACCTATGTCCGCCAAGGCTACTACAACAATGGCCAATAGCAGCAGCCACCGCCCCTGCTCAGCGTGCAAAATAGTAGCTACAGCCACCCAGGTGAAGGTCAACAGAAGTATCCCAAGGGCGATTAAAACCAGCTTCGGCGACCACAGGATCGCACTGCTGGGGTACCCCTGCACCCAAAGGAAAATAACCGCCCAGAGTCCCACAGCCCAGTAACTGATAGATTGTGCGAGCCCAAAATCAAAGGCACCGAAAAGCCCTAGCCAATAACCCGTGGTTAATAGTACCGCTAATAGCGCCACTAAATACCCGGCCTTGCCGGAGGAGCTGTCGACTTTAATCAGGTTGGTCCATTCCCAGCCAGCCACGACCACCAGCAGCATGATGACCAAACTAAACCAAAGCGGTGACAGCGTCAGCAGCAGGACTAGAAGAACGGCAACCATTGCCAGGGCGGTAAATATTCGCTGTTTAAGCATGAAGAGGCTCGTCTGAGTCCCGCTTGGGTACTAGACCATCGCCACGCAATCCAAACCGTCGCTGTCGTGAGTAGTATTCGGTAATTGCCATATCCAGTGCGCTAGCATCGAAGTCAGGCCAGTAGCAGTCGGCGAAATAAAGCTCGGTATAGGCCATCTGCCAAAGCAGGAAGTTACTAATACGCTGTTCACCTGCAGTGCGAATACAGAGATCAGGTTCGGGGATGCCACCCTCTTCCATAGAGCGACCAAATAGACTCTCGTCGATGTCTGAGGGCCGCAGCCGACCGGTCTGCACCTCGGATGCAAGCTTTTGAGCGGTGCGAGCAATATCCCAGCGACCGCCATAATCAACACAGAGGTTAAGAGTAAAATGGCCTTTGGCTGTCATCTGTTCAGCGTCGTCAATCAGGCGTTTTAACCGATCACTTAGGTTACTGCGATTACCAATAACTCTAAGGCAAACATCATCATCCCTCAGGGATTTAGCTTCCTTTTTTAGGTAGGAAGAAAACAGCGACATCAACCCGCGAACTTCGAGCTCTGGGCGCTTCCAGTTCTCACTACTAAATGCAAATAGCGTAATCGTATCTATGCCGCTCTTTTTTGCCGCTTTAAGGGTATCGCGGATACGCTCAACACCGGCCTCGTGGCCAGCGATTCCACCCAAACCACGCTGCTTAGCCCAGCGATTGTTGCCATCCATAATAATGGCAACATGCTTAAGTGGATGCGGGGACACAATAGAGAGATCAGCCATGATGTTATTCACCCGGAGATTAGATCTCCATCAAATCCTTTTCTTTGGCAGCCAAAGCTTCTTCCACTTTGCCGATAAAGCGATCAGTGATTTTCTGAATATCATCCTGCGCCTTGCGCTCTTCATCTTCACTGATGTCTTTGGCTTTCTGTAAATCCTTAACATCGGAAATCACATCGCGGCGGATATTGCGGATAGCAATTCTTGCTCCCTCAGCTTCCGATTTGGCCTGTTTGCCATAATGTCTGCGCGTCTCCTCTGTCAACGCAGGCAGTGGAACACGAATAACCGCGCCTGCTGTTGAGGGGTTTAGACCTAAATCAGACTTCATAATGGCTTTTTCTATGGCTGGTACCAGAGATTTTTCCCAAGGCGTGACCGAGAGAGTTCTGGCATCTTCAATAGCGATCGAGCCAGCCTGACTCAGCGGGGTGTCCACCCCGTAATAATCAACCGAGATTCCATCGAGAATGCTCGGATGAGCGCGACCAGTGCGAATCTTGTTAAACGCACCACCCAGAGCATCTACTGCTTTCGCCATTCGCTCTTCCGCGTCTTGTTTTAGTTCATTAATCATTTAAAACTCCCTATCCCTCTTCGATTAGAGTGCCCTCGGCACCACCAACCACTAGATTGAGTAAAGCTCCCTGTTTTGACATCCGAAATACTCGCAGCGGCATATTATGCTCGCGGCACAGACAGATAGCAGTTAAATCCATAACGCCGAGCTTTTTATCCAACACCTCATCGTAGGTTAGATGATCATAAAGCTTAGCGTTGGGGTCAAGCATGGGATCTGCACTGTACACACCATCGACCTTAGTGGCCTTTAGCACCACATCGGCATCAATTTCGATACCACGCAGGCAGGCTGCAGAGTCTGTGGTAAAAAATGGATTGCCTGTACCCGCAGAGAAGATAACCACGTCGCCATCTTTGATATAGCGAATAGCTCGACGACGATCATAATGCTCTACAACACCGCTCATGGGGATTGCTGACATTACATGGGAGGAAATATTGGTGCGTTCCAGCGCATCACGCATAGCCAAGGCATTCATGACTGTTGCCAGCATACCCATATGGTCACCGGTAACCCGGTCCATACCAGCTGCGTTCAGCGCTGCTCCGCGAAACAAATTGCCGCCACCGATAACCAATCCAACCTGTACACCAATGCCTACAAGTTGGCCTATCTCAAGTGCCATACGATCGAGAACCTTGGGATCAATCCCGAAGCCCTCTTCACCCATCAGCTCTTCACCACTGAGCTTGAGGAGGATACGTTTGTACTTTTTCTCCTTACCGGTGGTTGGCATATTTGCTCCTTTTAATTATTCACTGGCACCTGCAACCTGTGCGGCTACTTCTGCAGCAAAATCAACTTCTTCAACTTCAATACCCTCACCCACTTCATAACGGATAAAGGACACAACCTCGGCACCCTGCGCAGCAACCAACTTGCCTACAGTGATGTCTGGGTCTTTAACAAAGGGCTGGTCAACCAGGCTGCTCTCTTTCAAGAACTTGCTGATGCGACCGCCAATCATTTTTTCAATAATTTCTTCTGGCTTGCCACTCTCGCGAGCCTGAGCTGCAAAAATTTCTTTTTCAGCGGCAACTAGCTCTGCCGGCATCTGATCAGAGCTTACTACTGCAGGGTTAACTGCTGCAACATGCATAGCAACATCGCGAGCCAATTCTTCGTTGCCGGCCGAAAGACCAACAAGTACAGCGATACGATTGTTGCTATGAACATAACCACCAACCACTGGCGCCTCTAAGCTGTCGGCACGACGAGCGGAGATGTTTTCACCAATTTTCTGCACCAGTGCTTCACGCGCTGATTCTAGACCATCGGCCATTAATGCTGCTATATCAGTTTGCTTGGCAGAGAAGCCCGCATCCATTACAGCGTTAGCAAAGCCTTTAAAGCCCTCGTCGCGAGCAGCGAAATCAGTCTCACTATTCACTTCCAAAACCAGACCATAGGAACCATCGGTTTTGAACATAACGATTCCATCAGCAGCCGTGCGGCCGGCTTTTTTGGCTGCTTTCATGCCGCTGGACTTGCGCAGCTCTTCAATAGCCTTATCAATATCAGCACCGGCTTCAACCAGTGCTCTTTTGCATTCCATCATGCCTAAACCAGTGCGATCTCGCAGCTCTTTCACTAAAGATGCTGTTACCTGTGACATTGTATTCCTCTCTAAAACATTTAATCAGTTGGAGAAAAGGGGGCAGCGCCCCCCTTTATCTTATTACCTTTACAGTACCCAATGGGCTCCAGTGGAAGTTACTCCGCTGCAGCTTCCTTAGGATCAGCTTCCGCAGGAGCAGCAACTTCAGCAGCTGGCGCTACTTCAGCGACTTCTTCAACGAATTCATCTTTGCTGGTTATGGTTGCTGACTGCGCCTTGCCCTCAAGAACAGAATCGGCAACAGAGGCAGCATACAGCTTGATCGCGCGGATTGAATCGTCATTGCCAGGAATGACGTAATCAACGCCATCGGGATCACTGTTAGTATCGACGATACCTACAACTGGGATACCCAACTTGTTAGCTTCGTTAATAGCAATTCGTTCGTGATCAACATCAACTACAAACAAAATATCCGGCAGACCATTCATGTCTTTGATACCACCGATGCTAGCTTCGAGCTTGTCCTTCAAGCGCGTGCGCATCAGAACTTCTTTCTTGGTCAGCTTTTCGAAGGTGCCATCCGCTTCCTGCGCTTCCAACTCACGGAAACGACGAATAGACGCACGAATAGTTTTATAGTTAGTGAGCATTCCGCCCAACCAGCGATGGCTGACGTAGGGCATACCACAGCGCTCTGCTTGCTCTTTAACAATGTTTTGTGCAGCACGCTTGGTGCCGACAAAAAGAATTTGATTACCTTTAGCAGCTTCAACACGCAGAATCTCTAGTGCTTCATTGAATGCTGGCACAGTGTGCTCAAGGTTAATAACATGGACTTTATTGCGTGAGCCAAAGATGTACTGGCTCATTTTGGGGTTCCAGAAGCGGGTTTGGTGGCCGAAATGCACACCAGCCTGCAACATATCGCGCATACTGACAGTAGACATAATTTTTCCTCTTGGGGTTAAGCCTCCACATCCCCCAATAATCAACCCATAAAGCGTTCTAACTCTTGCTTAACAGGCACCCAGACTATCGTGTCGGAATGTGTGTGTCGTTTAGTTTCAATAAAGTTGCAAGGACATCCTTACAACGGCGCGCTTTATACCATAAGGTCAGAGCCATATAAAGAAAAAATCAGAGAAAATAAGTAGCTTGGGCGCCAGTCAATTGCGAACTCAGGATCAGCCTCAAGGTTATTTGCCCAGTTGATAAGGAAATATTGCCCAGACACTCCCTCATCGGCGGTTTGATGCGTACAATAGCGGCCATAATCACTGTTTGAGAATCGCAATGAACGTAAAGCTTCGAAGCCCAGAGCAGATTGCCAAGATGCGTATCGCTGGCCGAATGGCCGCGGAAGTACTAGAGCTAATTGGCGAGTATGTCCTACCCGGGGTCACCACGGAAGAGCTGGATAGAATTTGTCACGAGCATATAGTTAATATACAAAAAGCCATCCCCGCCTGTCTCGGCTATCGTGGCTTTCCTAAGTCCGTGTGCACCTCGGTAAATCAAGTGGTGTGCCATGGCATTCCCTCAGAGAAAAAAGTTCTAAAAAGTGGCGATATCATCAACATAGACGTCACAGTGATCAAAGACGGTTGGTACGGCGACACAAGCAAGATGTTTAGAGTAGGCAAGGTCGCAAGCCATGCCGATCGACTGATTAAAATATCTCAGGAATGTCTCTACAAAGGCATTGAGCTGGTCAGACCTGGCGTTCGCCTCGGTGATATTGGCCACGCAATCCAGACCCATGCAGAGGCTAGCTACTACTCAGTGGTTCGCGACTACTGTGGTCATGGTATTGGTGATGAGTTTCATCAGGAACCGCAAGTGTTGCATTACGGGCGGCCCGGCACAGGGCTAGAACTGCTCGAGGGTATGACTTTTACTATCGAGCCTATGATTAACGCCGGCAAGCATGGCACCAAGCTTAAGCCTGATGGATGGACCGTCGAAACTCGAGATGGCAGGCTTTCCTCGCAATGGGAGCACACTATGCTGGTTACCGCTGATGGTGTCGAAGTCTTCACGGCACGTACCGAGGAGTCTTTCTAAGGTCAGCAGTACCGCCTCGACCTGATAAACCCATTAGCCTGAGAACTTAACCTGATGTCCGCCAATTACCAACCGCTAGAATTGCCGCCAGGAATTTCTGTCCCTCTATTCTTTGACGAGAAACGCTTTTCCCGCGACCTGGCGAGCGGAGACCCAGTTACCGTATTTCGCAATGCCCTCAGCGCAGCGCAGAGCCACTTTAACAATCGCTTCCATGAAGGCGAAGAGGTTCACACGCTAGTCAATGAATCCGCTCAGTTTGCCGACATCATGCTCTGCTACGCTTGGAATCGCTTTGAGTGGGACGACAATATCTCCCTGATAGCTGTAGGAGGCTATGGCCGTGGCGAATTGCATCCCCACTCTGATATAGATCTATTGATCCTGATGCGACGCAATCGCCCGCAGAAATATCGCCAGAGCATCGAGCAGTTTCTCACCTTCCTCTGGGACATACAGTTAAAGATTGGTCACAGTGTGCGTTCGCTATCTCAGTGCGTCGATGAGGCAAGAGCTGATATAACCGTGGCCACCAATTTGATGGAAACCCGACTGCTACGGGGCGACAGCGCCCTTCGCGAGGCGATGCTAAAGAAGACCGGGCCAAAAAAAATCTGGTCATCCAGCGATTTTTACCGCGGCAAAATCGATGAGCAGCGCGCCCGCCATCGCAAGCATGACGACACCGAATACAATCTTGAGCCCAATGTAAAAGAAGCCCCTGGCGGACTGAGAGATATCCAACTAATCAACTGGACAGCCAAACGCCACTTTGATGTCCATAGACGCTCCCAGTTGGTGCACAAGGGCTTTCTCTCAGACGAAGAGTACCTAACCCTGCGTCGCGAGGAAGAATTTCTCTGGAAGGTGCGCTATGGCCTGCACCTAATTGCTGGACGCCCAGAAGAGCGCCTGCTATTTGACTATCAACGCAAGCTTGCTGTGATGTTTGACTACAAAGACAGCGATGGACGACTGGGCGTAGAAAAATTTATGCAGCGCTACTACAGAGCTGTACTGTCAATTCGCGAAATAACCGATGTGCTGCTGCAGTACCTCGACGAAGCCATCTATCGCAAAGATAAAACCAAGGTGGTTACAGCGGTTAATCAACGCTTTGTGATCCGTGATGATTATCTTGATACAACCAGCGAGACAGTATTTCGCGACCAGCCTTCTGCACTGCTAGAGCTATTTGCGATCATGGGCGAAAACAAAAACATCAAGGACATTCGCGCATCCGCGATTCGTCAAATACGCTTGCATCGCAATCTAATCAACGATGAGTTTAGAGCCAGCACCGTCAATCGCGAACTGTTTATGCGTATTCTGCGGGCGCCGTACAAACTCTCTATTCAGCTGCAACGAATGAATCGCTACGGCATCTTAGGTGGCTATCTCCCCGAGTTTGGTAAAATCGTCGGCCAAACTCAGCATGATCTATTCCATATTTACCCCGTTGATGTGCATACGCTTCAGGTCGTGCGCAACATTCGCTTGCTGGCTCGCCCAGAGGTCGCAGAGCAGTTCCCAGTGTCCGCACATATCTTTAAAAACCAGCCCAAGCCGGAACTGCTGATTATCGCCGCTTTATACCATGATATCGCCAAGGGTCGTGGTGGGGATCATTCTATATTAGGCTCTGCCGACATAGCGGATTTTGGCGAACGTCATGGACTTCGCAGCAAGGAAATTAAATTGCTTCAGTGGCTAGTAGAAAATCATCTACTAATGTCCACCATCTCTCAGCGCGAAGACACCTCTGACCCGGATGTGATTTACAAATTTGCAAAGCACTGCGGAGACCAGATGCACCTGGATATGCTCTATGTGCTGACCGTTGCTGATATTAATGCCACCAATCCAAGACTCTGGACTGACTGGAAAGGCTCGTTGATGCGCAACCTCTATTTTGAGACTAAGCGTGCATTACAACAGGGCCTTGGCGTGCCCGTGGACAGGGTGTCTTGGGTCAACTATGCAAAGACAGCGGCGCTGAGGCTACTGCTTGAAGAACAGGTTGCCGAGGATCAGGCCCTCGGGGTTTGGAGCGATGTGGATCAGGAATTCTTTCTGCGTGAGCGAGTTGAGGACATTTCTAGTTTTACCAAGGCAATTATCGCCAACCCAGATCCACAGAGCCCAGTGATTGTCATGAGTGACGTGGGCATTGAGATACCAGTCGCAACGCAAATCTTTGTGCATACCACCGGGCGGCAGAATATCTTTTCGATTATTGCTGCGGTGCTGGATAAGATGCAGCTTAATATTCAGGACGCGCGCCTGCACACTACCAGCGACGGCAGAGCCTTTGACGTGTTTTACGTGCTAGACGAAAAGGACCGGCCCATTGGAGCCAATCAGCGGCTGTGCAAACAGGTCACCAACAGCTTGCGCCTAGGCATCGTTAACCCAGGGTCGGTGAGCACAGAAATATCACGCCGCACACCTCGGCAGTTAAAAAACTTTACCCTCAAAACCGTCGCATCGCTGCGCAATGATATTGAGACAGATACCACCGTACTGGAAGTTATTACGCCAGATAGACCTGGGCTACTTGCCCATCTGGCCAGTATATTTTTGCGTTATAACCTGAACCTTTACAATGCAAAAATCACTACCCTTGGCGAGCGTGTTGAAGATACCTTCTATCTGACCGATCAGCACAATAAGCCCCTTACGGACATGACCTTCAGCAAAGAGTTACAGGAAACGATTTGCCGAGAGTTGGACAGTCGCAATCGCGATGACCAGCAGAGTTCAGGTAGAGAAAATAACCAGATATGGCTGTAACCCCACGAGATAACTATGAACCCTAACCTAGACCGGTTGCACCCCTACCCCTTTGAGAAGCTTAGACAGCTCACCGCTGACTTAGACTATCCCACACACCTCGAGCCCATCGCTCTATCCATAGGCGAACCAAAACATGCGGCGCCAGAGTTTGTTAAGCAGCGCCTGCGCGATGCGGTAGATAAGTTAGGACAGTATCCAACGACCAAAGGCAGTATCGAATTACGTAAAGTAATCTGCGACTGGCTCGAGCGGCGCTTCTCGCTACCCAGCGCAAGTTTGGATCCCGAGCAACAGGTACTGCCCGTAGCTGGCACCAGAGAGGCACTGTTCGCCTTTACTCAGGCGGTTGTCGACGCCAGCAAAGACGGAGCTTTGGTGGTTTCACCAAATCCGTTTTATCAAATCTACGAGGGTGCAGCCCTCCTGGCCGGCGCTGAGGTCCATTACCTAAACTGCGATCAAGATGGTGGTTATATCCCAGACCTAGAGGCCGTGCCAGCCGAACTGTGGCAGCGATGCCAGCTGCTACAACTCTGCTCGCCGGGAAACCCTACTGGAGCGGTCATGTCATTGGCCCAATATCAACAGGCCATAGACCTGGCTGATCGCTACGACTTTGTGCTGTCCAGCGATGAATGCTACTCAGAAGTCTATCTGGATGAAGACAACCCACCATTGGGCCTCTTAGATGCCTGTCAACAACTAGGCCGCACTGACTTTAGTCGCTGCGTGGTTTTTCACAGCCTTTCCAAGCGTTCCAACCTACCGGGCCTGCGCTCTGGCTTTATTGCTGGCGACAAATCGTTGATCGGACAGTTTTTAAACTACCGCACCTATCATGGCTGTGCGCTCTCACTGCCAGTCCAAGAGGCGTCTATAGCCGCTTGGAGTGATGAAACTCACGTAATAGAAAATCGCGCCATGTACCGTGAGAAATTTGCAGCTGTTACAGAGATATTGAAAGATTGCTTGGAGTTCACAGCGCCCACAGCCAGCTTCTATCTATGGCCTAAAACCCCAATAGACGATGCAGAGTTTGCGCGAGGCCTGCTGGCTGAGCAACATGTCACCGTGTTGCCAGGTCAGTTTTTATCACGCACCACCGCAAGTGGAAATCCCGGCAAGAACCGCGTGCGCATGGCGTTAGTGGCGGACAAACAACAGTGCATTGAGGCTGCTGAGCGGATTAAACTCTATGTGCAGAGTTTGGATCATCGGGAATAGGCTCAAAGATGTTAAAAAAGCAACGTGCCGAATTTATCCTCCAGCGTCTTGAGGAATTATATCCAGAGACCCCTGTGCCCCTGGATCACCGCAACAATTTTGAACTCTTGGTCGCCGTATTGCTCAGCGCCCAATGCACAGATGAGCGGGTCAATAAGGTAACACCGGCGCTATTTGCAGAGGCTGACAATCCTTTTGATATGCAGCAAGTACCTCTGGATACAATTTATCAAATTGTCCGTCCCTGCGGACTGGCGCCGCAAAAATCCAGCGCAATCTCTAATCTCTCTAGAATTCTAGTAGAACAGTATGATGGCGAGGTTCCCGATAGCCTTGAAGCATTGGAAACCCTGCCCGGGGTGGGCCATAAAACCGCCAGCGTGGTGATGTCTCAGGGCTTTGGTCATCCGGCCTTCCCGGTGGATACCCACATACACCGACTGGCGCAACGCTGGGGTCTCACCAAAGGGAAAAATGTCAGCCATACCGAGCGCGACTTAAAAAAACTCTTTCCAAAGGAAAGCTGGAACAAGCTGCATTTACAGATTATCTTTTATGGACGGGAGTTTTGCTCCGCCCGCGGCTGTGATGGCCGGGTCTGCGACATCTGCACCACCTGCTACCCTAATCGCAAGACCCCCTTTAAAGCTCACAAGCCATGAAGCATTTGCTATGCTTAGCGCTTGCAAAGGCACCTACAATTATCTCTAGCACTCAACAAGGAAGCGACAAAAAGTGACCACAGTCTTCGGTATAAAAAATTGCGACAGCGTCAAAAAGGCTCGCAACTGGCTTAGCGAGCATGGCTTAGACTATGAGTTTCAAGATCTGCGCAGCGAAAGTCTGGATACCAATCAGCTTCGACAACTCATTGAACAGTGGATTGCGCAGGCTGGCTGGGAGGCCGTACTTAATCGGCGTGGCACCACCTGGCGCAAGCTGGATAAGAGCATTCAAGACAGCACCAATTCAGACAATGTAACTGACCTACTGATCCAACACCCAGCCATGATCAAGCGGCCAATTTTGGATCACAATGGCCTGATTACCCTCGGCTTCAAGCCCGAGTTGTACCAAGATATTTTTAACCTTTAACCTTTTACGTAGAGCACAAGCATGATCAATCTATACAGTTTCGCCCTAGGCGTTGGCACAAAAAATAGCCGCGGTGAGTGGCTAGAAGTCTACTATCCAAGACCCTTACTAAATCCGCCAGCGGCACTCGGCGATCTTCTGGCCAGCGTATTGGGGTCGGACATTGAGGTTGAGCCCAGTACAGAACAGTTATCGGCACTGCAATCAGCACTGCAGGCCAATGGTTACTCAGACCAGGCTGCTGCAGTCACCAGCCTATTAGGCGCCGGCCGGCCTCTAGTCGCCGTTATGCTCGCCAATGACAGTGCACCAGCCTCTGTACCTCAGGGCTATCTAAAGCTGCACCTGCTCAGCCATCGCTTGGTAAAGCCCCATGGTACTGATCTCAGCGGTATCTTCGGGGTATTAAAAAATGTAGCCTGGACTAGCGCTGGCCCCATAGATATAGAGGAGCTACCAGAGCGGGTATTACAGGCGCGCTTGGCTGGCCTTCCGCTCAGCGTAGACTGTGTCGATAAGTTTCCCAAGATGGTTGATTACGTGGTTCCCAGCGGTGTACGCATTGCCGACACCTCGAGAGTTCGCCTGGGCGCCTACGTGGGTGAGGGAACCACAGTGATGCATGAAGGTTTTATCAACTTCAATGCTGGCACAGAAGGCCCCAACATGGTTGAGGGACGCGTCTCTGCTGGTGTTTTTTGTGGCGCTGGCTCTGATGTGGGTGGCGGCGCTTCAATTATGGGCACCCTATCAGGCGGTGGTAGCATGGTAATTTCCATGGGCGAAAAATGCCTACTGGGCGCCAATGCTGGACTGGGAATTCCACTGGGTGATCGCTGTACTCTAGAGGCGGGCCTTTACATTACCGCGGGCACTGTGGTCAGCATGCTGGATGATCAGAAACAGCTAATCGGCAAGGTAAAAGCTCGGGATCTTGCAGGTAAGTCAGACTTACTTTTCCGCCGCAACTCAGTCACCGGCAGCGTAGAATGCTTGACGAATAAGAGCGCTGTTGAGCTCAACGAGAGCTTGCACGCTTCTAACTAGGCAACAGAATCAGGCAGAGCACGGAGGCACTCATCTCCCCGTGCTTGAAATTTCTTGGTAGGTTAAATCAGGCGCCTAAGAGGCTCTGACCACAGACTCTCACCACATTACCGTTAATGCCAGCCGCCTGAGGGCTAACAAAGAACCCTATGGCTTCCGCCACATCAATGGGCAGACCGCCCTGCCCTAGAGATGATAGGCGACGCCCCATTTGTCGAGTAACAAAGGGAATCGCAGCCGTCATCTGAGTTTCAATAAAACCAGGCGCCACTGCATTGACCGTAATACCTCTTGCCGCACAGGGCTCAGCGAGGCTGTCGACCATGCCGATAATCGCCGACTTTGAAAATCCATAATTGGTCTGACCCAGATTTCCAGCAATACCGCTGATAGAGGCAACACCAATAATTTTTCCACCATCATCTAAAAGCTGAGTGTCTAACAGAGCCTTATTGATACGCTGAACACTGCCGAGATTGACCTGCATCAGCATATTCCACTGGTGGTCCGTCATTCGCGACAGCATCTTATCTCTGGTGACACCAGCATTGTGGACAATGCCCTGCAGGCTCGGCCCCTGCTGCAAACAGAAATCCCGCAGAACCTGAGCTGCATCCTCAGACGTAATGTCCAGTGGCAGCGCTAGCCCGCCTATGGCCTGCATCTGGGCCTGCAGCTCCGCTTCGGCCTGGGGCACATCTACACCTATTACTCGCGCTCCATCTCTGGCAAAAACCTGGCTAATAGCCAAGCCAATACCGCGCGCAGCACCAGTGACTAATAGTGTTTTATTGGCCAACGGTCTTGCCCAATCGGCCTCTATAGATGCCACAGGCGCACTGACCACTACAACCTGAGCATTCATAAATGCTGAGCCGGCCGACAGTAGGAAACGCAGCGGCGCCTCTAATGCAGACTCACCGCCATGATCCACCAACAATAAATTTGCTGTGGCGCCTTTGCGGCCAATCTCTTTGGCCAATGATTTTACAAAGCCATTGAGGCCGCGCTGCACTGTGGCCTGCTCGACAGACTCTGAAGCACTGGGCTTACGCCCTATCAGAATCACGCGACCACAGCGACCCAGAGAGCTGAGATTGTTGTGGAAGAACTCATAGAGTTGGGTACTCTGCTCCGCGGAGCTTATACCTGAGGCATCAAAAATAAGATTTCCGCTAATCTGAGCCCCCTCTTCACAGAGTTCCATACCACTGTTTTCTAGCACGGCCTTAATTTGGCTGGTATAGACTGCACCCTGGCTAGCCCCGAATAAACCCTGACCCACTATCCGATGAGGCTGCTGCGGATCCTCACGCACAAGCGCAACTGGCTCTGGCAGCCCCATGGCGGAAAAAATCTTTCTGCCCAGTGATGAATTGGCAATCTCTAGATAGGTGTCCGACATACTTTTAGTCCCGCGCTTGAATAGAAAACCTCTATTCTACCCTCAGCTTAAAAACTGGGATTGACCTAAATGACAACAACACCAGACTTAGTGCCATTGGCTAATCACCATTAACCCCCTATTCTTCTAGGGTCGCATTAGTTACCATGCCCTGAAGAGCGGCTGGTATAAAGCCTCTACACTAAAATAAATGATTAAAACTACGTTGGACTTATCTATGGACTCTATTCGCAAAGTAGCCGTGGTCGGCGGCAACCGAATTCCCTTTGTACGCAGCAACACCTATTATTCTGACGCCAGCAATATGGAGATGCTAACCGCTGCGCTTCAAGGTTTGGTGCAGCGCTTTGATCTTGAAGGTGAACGCCTTGGCGAAGTTGCTGCCGGCGCCGTAATGAAGCACTCCAGAGATTTTAATCTGGCCCGAGAGGCCACACTTGATTCGGGACTGTCTTTGCAGACCCCTGCCTATGACGTGCAGCAGGCCTGCGGCACTGGTTTGGAAGCGGCCATACTGGTTGCCAACAAAATTGCGCTGGGCCAGATAGACTCAGGAATTGCTGGTGGCACAGATACCGCCAGTGACGCACCTATCGCACTTAACGAGCGCTACCGCAAAATGATATTGGAGTTGAATCGCGCCAAAACATTGGGACAGCGTCTCAGTGCACTGGCTAGCATCCGGCCTAGCTTTATAGTTCCGTCACTGCCAGCCAATGCAGAGCCACGCACCGGACTCTCGATGGGCCAGCACTGTGAACTGATGATAAAACAATGGGGCATTAGCCGTGAAGAGCAGGACCAGCTCACCTACAATAGCCACCAGAACCTGATGGCTGCCTACGACAATGGTTTCTTTGATGACCTGATCACGCCGTTTAATGGGGTCACCCAAGATGGCATTATGCGCAACACGCCACTGGAAAAACTGGCAAAGCTCAAGCCGGCCTACGATCGTGAAAATGGCACGCTCACCGCAGCAAACTCAACCACATTAACCGATGGCGCCGCGGCAGTATTACTGGCTAGCGAAGAATGGGCCACCGAGCGCAACCTACCTGTGCAAGCCTACCTGACCCATAGCGAAGTAGCGGCAGTAGACTTTTATAGCCAGGGCGAACAGAGCGAAGGGCTGTTGATGGCGCCCGCCTATGCAGTGCCCCGACTACTGAAACGCGCAGGGTTAACACTTCAGGATTTTGACTTTTACGAGATTCATGAAGCCTTTGCGGCTCAGGCACTTTGCACCATCAAGTCTTGGGAAGATGAAAATTTCTGTAAGAACAAATTGGGTCTGGATGCTCCGCTGGGCAGCATCGACCGCTCAAAACTTAATGTGAATGGCTCAAGTGTGGCTACAGGTCATCCGTTTGCGGCGACTGGGCCAAGAATAATTGCAACATTGGCAAAATTATTGGAACAAAAAGGGAGCGGCCGTGGTCTTATTTCTATCTGCGCTGCTGGCGGTCAAGGTGTCACCGCCATTATCGAGAGGTAGTTTTAGCGAGGTCAGCTGTATCAAGACTCTACAGATACAATCTTGCTTCAGCAGCGACTAACCGGTTTTCTCCCCCTAGGGGTCTTACGTTTTTTAGCGTCAGGCCCCTTTTTTATGCGACTAGTTTGTATAACTAGTTTATATAACAAGCCCTGCCCTTTACCTCTTCCTCGCTCTGCGAGTTATAACAGCCACAGCCTGCTAGCTGCTCAAACCAACTATCACAGCATCTAGGCACAGACCCTTGAGTTAAAACAGCGCACAACTACCTCAGGTTACAGACCAACAGCGACAAAAAGTAGGCCAGCCAGAGCGGCGGCTATCAGTGCATAGGGGAGCTGACTGAGGGCATGCTCCATAACCCCCGTCCCAGTGCTCTGGGCTACCAGGACAGTGGAATCACTGTAAAAACAGGCATGGCTACCAAATGAGCTGGCAGATAACAGTGCACCAATCATTAATGCTGGAGAAACATCCATGGTCGCTGCTAAGGGCATTACAATGGGAATCGCGATGGCAAATACACCCCAAGATGAACCTGTGGCAAAGGCAACCAATGCCATGGTTATAAACGTGATCAGAGGCAGCATCAGTGGTGACATCAATGGGGTTACCGAATCGATTACGTACTGAGGTAAGCCAAGCTGGTCATTTACAGCTTTAAACATAAATGCAGACACCACTACCGCCAGTGGTGGCAACATTATTTTAAAGCCATCCATAACTGCATCCAGCGCCGACTTAAATGGCAATAGCCCCTGCAGTGCCATCATCGGCACAGTGATAGCCAGTGTGACCATGACACCTTTTAAAAGATCGACATCGAAATACCAGGAAAAACCAATCAGCGAAACCAGCGGCAACAAAAAGGTCCAAAGTGTGGCGCCACTCTGTACCTGCTCTGGCCCTGCATCGAACTCCATAACCTTTTCGAGCGCTAGGTTACCTTGCCCTGCCATCGCCTCAGCATGTTTCATTGGCCCGAGCAACGGAAAGCGTCCAGTTGCAACTAAAGGCACCAGAATGATCGCTATCCAGGCATAGAACATGTAGGGAATACCTGAGATATACATGCGTAGACCCTCGCCAGCGCCGGCGGCACCGGTGTCCTCCAGCACTGCAGCAAAATACACAGCCCAGGTTGAGATTGGGACTATAACGCAGGTGGGCGCAGCGGTTGAATCCACCACGTAGGACAGCATTGAGCGCGAGACTTTAAAGCGGTCGGTCACCTTTTTCATAGACGAGCCAATGGCTATGGCGTTTAGGTAATCATCAATAAAAATGGCCATACCCAAAAACCAGGTCACCAGCAGAGATTTATTACGGGAATTAGCTCTGGCAGCAAGACTATTGGCAAACGAGGTCGCTGCACCTGTTCGAATCAGCAGCATGATCAGGCTACCCATTAGCCCACAGACCATAATTACCCAGCCGATGGTCTCATCCATCATAATCTCAAGGCTGAGATCGGCCACACCAGTAATCACCTCGACAGGCTCAATAAGCAGCAGCCCTGCGATTACACCAGCTAGCAACGCTAAAATTGGTCGGTGAGTTAACACCGCAATGGCGATAACCACAGCAGTAGGAATCAAGCTTAACGCGCCAAATGTTTCCAAGAAAATATCCTCAGGTTTATGCTCTTGTTATGAGCGTAATAATACAAAGCTTCTTAGCGTAGTGTCTCTACTCTATCGTCTAAATTTATCGATTTAATTGTTCAGAGACCTAGCGGAATTCTCCACAATTAGCTCTACAAATTGCCCCAGCAGAGCCTTGGGTAATGTATGGCCCATGCCGTCAAAAAGTGCTA
Source organism: Porticoccaceae bacterium (assembly GCA_018663035.1). GTDB lineage: Bacteria > Pseudomonadota > Gammaproteobacteria > Pseudomonadales > Porticoccaceae > HTCC2207. The sequence continues at coordinate 19,869 of JABJEX010000069.1, read as the reverse complement.
GCCGCGCCTGAGGTATATGTCGAGCTGTATCAATACCACCGTTGACTGGCACTAACAGATCCTGTTTGCCGTGAATAATCAACGTCGGCACTCTGATGCTTTTTAACAGCGCTTTGCGTCTGGGCGCAGCACGTATAGCGGCTATTTGCCGCATATAGCCGGCTGGATTAGTGGAGCGACTGTGCTCTGCCATAACGAGAGCCCGCACTTCTTGGTCGCTCATTGGATAGGCAGGACTTCCGATCATCTGCCAAATATCCACAGCGTTATCCAGAGCGCTGCGCTGCTCAGTGACCGGCCGCAGCATAGCAGCGGAAACCCTAAGAGAAGGAATGCCCTTTCCCCGCTCTCCACTCGTTGACATGATAGAGGTGAGACTCAGTATTCTATCTGGATAGGTTGCCGTCACCAGCTGGCTAATCATCCCCCCCATGGACATCCCAACAATATGAGCCTGGCTAATATCTAGGGCATCCAAAATACCCACAGTATCCGCGGCCATATCATCTAAGGTATAGGGCGTCTCAACCGGAATCCGTAAATAATGACGCAACAGCAGCCGTAAAAAACTCGGTGCCTTAGCGCCGTCCATTTTATCGGTCAAGCCAATATCGCGATTATCAAAACGAATAACAAAAAAACCTCTGGCCGCGAGTAACTCACAGAACTCCACCGGCCACCTAACCAGCTGATTGTAGAGCCCTGCTACTAAAATAATGGCGGGATTGGCGGGCTCGCCAAAGCTCTGGCAAGCCATTTTCAGGCCATTAGACTGCAAAAATTTGGTTTCTTGATGCCCGAATAGGCTACTGTTATCAGTCAAAATTTATCTCACTTATTGGGCTTCGGCCCAGATTATTATTATCAAAGGTCAGAGCAGTAGCAGCAATAGCGCCACCAGTGACAAAAACGCAGCTAACCATAGCACCCCGCGTATTAGATAGTTAATCGCAACTATCAGCACAGCCTCTTAGGGGGTGACTATATTGAAGTTATCATTGCTGCCCCCTAACAATGAAAAGAACTTCAGTAATTTTAATACACTGCCATCAACCTCAATCTCATCACTGGTTATCAGCTGAGGCGCCGATACCTGACCAATCAATATATCCACAAATAGCCGCTTACTAAGGGCAAGGCTCACATCGGCATCGGCTCTGGGCGGCTTTTGCTGATAATGAAGCACCGAGTTACGCAAAGTCAGCACATAGTTCTTCTGCTGCTCAGTAAACAATACATTTAGCACCATGGTCTCTGAGTCGGCCTTATCAGCGTCCAGACGTACAGTCAGAGCCTTCATAAATTGGTCGAGTGGCACCTGCTGTAGAAATGCTTTGGCAAATACTGGGTCGTAATATCCTCTGGACCTCTCTTCAGTCAGCTCAATTGCCGCGGAGAGATAGATATCTCGCCAGGGCCCAGATTCAGCCTGATAGCCCAGCTGGCGATAAGCCTCAGCTAGCTGTAACTTTGCCGCGGTATTATCCGGCTCAGCAAAAACCACCTTATTTAGCACCTCGGCAACCCAGCGATACTCTCCACGCTGTATCGATAGCGCCACTCGCTCAAGTATGGCTTTGGAGCCCCCCATAAACTCCACATAACGCCGCGCAGACTCTTCGGGCGGCAATGGGTTGAGCTGTGCCGGATTGCCTTCATACCAGCCAAAATAATGCTGATAAACCGCCTTACTGTTGTGACTGAGGGTGCCGTAATAACCCCTGAGATGAAAGTTACCAGCTAGACTCTTGGGTAACTGAAGCTTTTCGGCGATCTCTCTGGGGGTATAGCCATAATTGGCCAGCCGCACTGTCTGATCATGGATAAACTTGTACATATCCTGCTGTTGTTGCATCTGTGTAATGATGCGCTCGTGCCCCCAGGTTGGCCAATGGTGACTATTAAAAAAGATCTCCACATCATCTAAGCGCTCAATAGATTGGCCAATATAGTCGCTCCATAGTAGCGCATCACGCACCTTGGCACCGCGCAGAGTCAACACATTGTGCATCACATGAGAGAGCACCTCGGCACCACAGAATGCTCGGTGCTGGGGCAGATAAAAAGTCAATTCCGCTGGCGCTTCTGAGCCGGGCATATTGAAAAAATCAAAGGCTACGCCATCTATGGTCATTGAGCTTTCGGGACGGTCTATAACCACCGTCGGCTGGAGAATAGACGTGCTGCCATAGACAACCTGTTTGCCGAGGCCAGTATCGACATGGCCTGTAACAGAGCGCTCCAGTCCATTGCCAAACATATAGCTGCCACGCCGGGTCATTGCGGGCCCAGCAATAATGTTTTCACTGGTAGACTCAGCCATAAAGCCGGAAGGAGCAATAATAGGCACCTTATTAGCCGCCGCTTGTTCGGCGTTAATCAACGCCAGTACGCCACCAAAATGATCGATATGACTATGGGTAAAAATGATGCCACTAAGATTTATTTTGCCTAGGTGCTGCTCGGCAAACGCCATAGCCGACTCGGTGGTTTCAAGTGTTGTCAATGGGTCCACCAAGATCCAACCTGTCTCTCCCCTAATCAATGTGCTATTGGCAAGATCAAAACCACGCAGCTGGTAGATGCCCGGAGCAACCTCGAAGAGACCGCGAATATTGTTTAGCTTAGCCTGCCGCCAAAGGCTGGGATTTACTGTGTCGGGCGCCGGGCCATTAATAAAGTCGTAGGCGCCTGCATCCCAGACCTGCACACCAGACTCACTGAACACCGCCTCGTTGGGTGCCGCTGCCAGCATGCCGCGCATAGCGTCCTCAAAATCTTGCTGATCATCGAGATCCAGATCTTTAACGAAGTCTTGGTTATGGGCAATGGTAAAGGCACTTGCAGCTTTACTATTGCTCTCAGATGCGGCGGGAGATAACGTCAGCTCGTTGGGCCTGTCACAACCGGACAGCAACAGCGCAGCAATGAGTATTGCACTCAGCCCAGATGAGATTGAGTTAAACTGGCAAGTCTGTAAGCTTTTCATACTACCCCTGATATTATTTATAGTTCTTCGAGGCTAATCTCTCGCTGCAGGGCAGTCACATCAAAAATCATGTAGCGGTCAGCCTGCATCTCTAAGATACCCTGCTCAGTCCACTGGCGAAAGATTTTATTTATTCGTTGCCGCGACCCCAAGCAGAGGCGCGCAAAGTCATTCTGACTGAGCTGTACATCGAGATAGGTACCCTCATCAGTGGTGACACCATAGTCACCAATTAAACTCAGCAGACGCCCTGCCAGACGCACCCTAAGCGGATAAAAACCATGGCGATTCTTGGATAACCCTAAACAGATCATTTTGATGGCTATCGGCTCTCATTAGTTGTTGTCCAAATTATTTACAGCCTAAATGTAAAACGCCACCGACCCTGAAGAGAATCGATGGCGTTAAGATTACCTACAGGACTGAACTGTGCCCTACAGAACCTCGAATAGGCCAGCAGCACCCATACCGCCACCAACACACATGGTAATAACCACATACTTTTCACCGCGACGCTTACCTTCCATCAAGGCGTGCATCACCATACGCGCACCACTCATACCAAATGGGTGGCCAATTGAGATCGAGCCGCCGTTGACATTCAGTCGCTCCATGGGAATACCTAGCTTGTCACGGCAGTACAGGACCTGCACTGCAAAGGCTTCGTTTAGTTCCCAAAGGCCGATATCATCCATCTTTAAGCCATGACGCTGCAAAAGCTTAGGTATAGCAAACACTGGGCCAATACCCATTTCATCTGGCTCACAGCCTGCAACTGCCATACCACGATACACACCGAGCGGCTCCAAATTGCGCTGTGATGCCAGTGTACCCTCCATAAGAACGACTGCAGCCGCACCATCAGAAAGCTGAGAGGCATTACCAGCAGTAATACAGCCGCCATCACGCACTGGCTTGAGACCCTGCAGGTTCTCTAAAGAAGTACCTGGACGGTTGCCCTCATCTAGGGACAGGGTTACCTCTTCCTTGCTAACTTCACCGGTTTCACGGTTGGTCACCAGCTTTGTCGCCGTCACTGGTACAATTTCGTCGGCAAAATAACCCGCTTGCTGAGCCGCTGCGGTGCGCGCTTGAGAAATCACCGCGTACTCATCCTGAACCTCACGAGAGATATTGTATCGCTTGGCCACAGTCTCAGCTGTATCCAACATAGGCATATGAATAAGCGGCGCATGCTTCATGGCCAGCGGATCCGCTACACGATGGGCATTAAACTTTTCGTTTTGAATCAGGCTGATACTTTCACAGCCACCGGCAACAATCACCTGAGAACCATCATTAGTAATATTATTGGCTCCGATAGAGATAGCCATCAGGCCAGAAGAGCACTGTCGGTCAACCGTCATACCAGAAACAGAGACAGGCAGGCCAGCTGCCAAAGCCGCTTGGCGACCCAGATTCATGGTCTGAGTACCCTGTTGCATCGCTGCACCCATAATGCAGTCTTCGATCTCAGCTGGATCAACACCAGCGCGAGCGACAGCTGCGGTTATGGCATGAGAACTCATAGAGGGTGACTCAAGATCATTGAATGCACCGCGAAATGCTCTACCAATTGGGGTTCGAGCGGCTGAAACGATTACTGCTTCTTTCATAGTATTATCCTTGGTTAAATAGTCGTTGTTCTGGTTTGGATTGACAGCTAGGCTTTGAGCGCCGCCATCGCCTTCATTAAAAACTTCTCAGTCTGCTTTCCGCCCGACTCCAGCGCCTGCTGGTTTGTCTCGTCAGTCAGTTCATCCCAGCGGGCTAGAATAGCCTCGGGGGTCTGTTCGTCCTTGCTCATAAAGATGCCATCTGTCTCAAACATAGTAGACTTGGCATAGCCGCCGGCACCGGCGCAGAGAATAGTTCTAGTTGGCGCTTTTTCATCGCAAAGAATTAATGCCCCTGCAGTAACAGATTCTGCGGTGAGCATACCCAACACCTCTGGGGGCATCAGATCTTCGGTCATACGTGTCCCTGCAGTGGGTGCCAGCGCATTGACGTGGATATTATTTTTGCCGCCTTCAAGCACCAGCGTATTCATAAAACCAAGCACCGCCATCTTGGCCGCACCATAGTTGGTCTGGCCAAAGTTACCGTACATTCCGCTGGAGGAGGTAGTCATGACAATGCGGCCGTAATTTTGCTCGCGCATAATATCCCACACTGCTTTGGTGCAATTCACAGACCCCATCAGATGTACGTCCATCACCAACTGAAAATCCGCTAGATCCATCTTTGCAAACGACTTATCGCGCAAAATACCTGCGTTGTTGATCAGAATATCAACGCGGCCCCACTTATCCATGGCCTGATTGACCATGTCCTGCACCTCATCAAACTTGGCTACATTAGCGCCGTGGGCAAAGGCTTCACCACCAGCAGCTTCGATTAAGGCCACCACTTCCATAGCAGCATCTGAGGACGCGCCGGTACCGTCTCTGGCGCCACCTAGGTCGTTGACCACAACTTTGGCACCGCGCTCGGCCAGTGCCAGTGCATGAGAGCGGCCGAGACCATTACCAGCGCCAGTAACAATGGCGACTTTTCCTGAAAAATTAATACTCATACTCTGTTTCCTTAAAAACTATTTCCTTAAAACTGCTGCCCTGAATTTTGTTATTTGGCCATTTGCACGCTGAGCCACTCAGCGACAAGCGCTGGTTTATCACCACCTTCAATCTCAACCGAGACCTCAACCTTGAAATCATATTGGCCCGGGCGTTTTTCGCTAATATCCAACACTGTCGCATGACAACGGATTTTACTACCCACAGGCACAGGGGCTACAAAGCGCACCTTATCGAAACCCTTATTGACACCCATATAGATGCCCTCGATAAGCAGGTTGTAGCTCTCAGAAAAATAAGACAGCATGGATAGGGTCAAAAAACCATGGGCAATGGTGCCACCAAACGGGGTTTTAGCGGCCGCCTCTGGGTCGACATGGATAAACTGACGATCGAGAGTACATTCAGCAAACTCGTTGACCTGCTGCTGGGTGACTTCGAACCAATCAGTTGGCTCGCAAACATGGCCGATATATTGCTCAATCTCTGATTTCTTAATTACCTGCGGCATAGCCTTATTCCTCTGTTGGTCTGATTTATGAGGCGAATACCCCGCTCAGTACCTGATTGTTAAATTGTCGCCTGCAATAACCCAACGACCCGAAAAACTGCCTTTATGATAAATACTGCACTACACAACCGCTATCACTGAAACTAATTTTATCTATGGTTTGCAGATGCCAAAAATCTAGCGTTTTAGCCAACTATGGTATCGGCATTAAATTGGCACTTATGATGCCATAAATATCTGGAACGCCCAATGTAAAAAAGGCAGCCGCTGGGCTGCCTTTTTTATTTTTATGACCCTGAAGTCAATTACCAGCCGCAAGAGCGATCCTTATTCTGCTCCTCCAACCAACTATTGAGCGGTGCAAAATAGTCGATAATCGCACTGGCATCCATATCGCGCTGTCCGGTAATAGCCTCCATGGCATCAGGCCAAGGCTGACTCTGCCCCATCGCCAACATATTGCCCAGTTTCTCGCCAGCCGCCTTGTTATTGTAAATTGAGCATTCATGCAACGGACCATCCTGTCCAGCAGCCTCACAGAGTGACTTGTGGAACTGGAACTGAATGATAAATGATAGGAAGTACCGAGTGTACGGCGTATTACCTGGCACATGGTACTTAGCGCCAGCATCAAAATCGGCCTCAGATCTGGCGACAGGTGCAGCAATGCCCTGATACTGCTCGCGCAGCTTCCACCAACCTGCATTGTAGTCTTCCGGCGATATGTCGCCAGAGAAAACCTGCCAACGCCATTCGTCAATCATCTTGCCAAAGGGTAAAAAGGCGATCTTTTCCAATGCCATCTTCATCTGCTGGTTAATGGTAGCTTCATAGCTTTCTTCCGCATCACCCATCAGCCCTTTCGTCTGCAGATAAGCTGGTGTCATGGACAGCTGAACCGTATCTCCCACAGCCTCATGGAAGCCATCATGGGCGCCACCCTTAAAGACCGAAGGCTGATCTTTGTACATCAGATAGTAGTAAATATGTCCGAGCTCATGGTGCAGGGTACCGAACTGCTCAGCAGTGATCTCGACACATTGCTTGATACGTGGGTCATTGCCATTACCCAGATCCCAGGCACTGGCATGGCAGACCACATTGCGATCCTGTGGCTTTTTGAGCAGTGAGTTGCGATAGAAACTCTCGGGTAACGCCGGCAGACCCAGAGAGGTAAAGAAACCCTCCGCAGCCTGAGTCATCTGCACCTCGTCATAACCCTGCTCTTGCAAGGCTGCGGTGATATCTACAGATGCCACACCTGGATAGGGCTCCATAATATCGTAGACATTATCCCAGGTTTGCGACCACATGTTGCCGAGTAGATGAGCAGGAATGGGCTTATCCAAGGCAACTTTTTCCGCACCATAGGTCTCGCTCAATTTGGCTCTGACATGACAGTGCAACTGGTCATAGAATGGTTTCACCTGATCCCAGAGGCGTCTGGACTCTATGGTAAAGGTGTTGCTCTCCATATCGTAACCACCCTGCCACAGCTCCGCTAGGTTCTTATACCCCATCTCGGCAGCACCCAAATTAGCAATTTCAACAAAGCGCTGGTACTGACTGCGATACGATGGTGACACCTGACGCCAACCCTGCCAGACATCCAATAATTCGTCGTAATCTCTAGACTCAGCAAGCACCGCCTCCAACTCCTGAAGCTGGCGACATTCACCAGCCTGATTACAGTACTCACCGGAACCGTATTGACCTTCCATATCAGTGAGAATTTGCGCAAGCTCAGCACGTAACGCCTCGTCATCGGGCGCTGGCGCCGGCGATCCGCGAAGCATCAACTCTATAGCACGCGCTGTCGCAGGATCCATATCCGTACCCAGATACTGTTTGGCCTGCTTGACCATAGCACTTTCAAACGCCAGACCGCGCTCACCCGCCTTAGCTGCCAAGATTGCAGTGTCAGGGGTAATATAGGTACTGCGCACCCAGTAGGCTGCACCAGCTTCTTTGGAGAGTTCAGCACCCTCGCGCTCCATACGGGCTACAAATTCTGCAGCAGTTTCTGTTGGTGCAGACTGACCGCAGCCGGTCAAGATCAGTACGGCTGCGAGCATGGTTAAAAGTTTTAATTTCATAAGATTTCCAAATAATCAGCGGTAATCGGGGTGCAGAACTAGTCTGCACCACGCATCATTTTATTAATTGCTGGCGACACCAAAAGCATCAGCAGCGCAATACCCAAAGCCATATAGCCCACCTGCGAGTAAACCTCGACATAGCCGGCTTTGGCGGTCGCTACATTGGTCATCTGACCCCCAATGGTTTCCGCGCCTGTAGTGCGTGCAATCACTCCGGCCAGGTAATTCGACAGACCGGAATACAGGAACCAGGCTCCCATGGTCATACCCACAATCCGCGCAGGCGCCAGCTTGGTAACTGCAGACAGCCCTACTGGCGAAACCATCAGCTCACCCATGGTATGAATCCAGTAGATCAGGAAGATAAAGATGACAGGCGTGAAACCAACCGCTCCAGATCCTTTCATGCCAGCTACTAGGGCCAAGAAGCCCAATCCGGCCATCGCCACGCCCATAGCAAATTTAACCGGTGTCGATGGGTTTAGCTTGCGTCGGGCTAGCCAGATCCAAAGCCAGGCCATCAGCGGCGCGAACATGAAGATAAAGCCAGCATTCAGAGACTGGAAGACTGGGCCAGGCACAGACCACCCCATAATCTCGCGATCAACCAAGCGTGCGGTAAATAGGTTTAGAGAAGAACCAGCCTGCTCAAACAGAGCCCAGAACGGAATCTGTGCCATCACAAAATAGATTGCAGCCAGCATTCGCGAGCGCTCGTCACCCTCTAGCTTCATCAGCGCAAAACTCACCAACCAGACGAACATAAGCAGACCCAGAGGCAACAGGATTCCGCCCATAAGCTCTGCATTCATGACCAGCACCATAGACGCAACAATGATGCCCAGCCCAACTAGGTAGCAGCACCATTCAACATTGATACCCAAAAAGACATCCTCTTTAAGCTTGTCGGGGTTTGGTGGTTCAGCCTTGCCATCCAACCAGCTCTGGCAGGACAAGAATATAATTAGTCCTAGCAGCATACCTATGCCAGCAAGACCAAAGCCGTATTTCCAGCCATGTACTATGCCAAGGTAACCACAGAAAATAGAGGCCAAGAATGCCCCCAAATTAATACCCATATAGAAAATCGTAAAGCCTGAGTCACGGCGCGAGTCGCCGAATCCATAGAGCGAGCCAACAATCGTACTTATGTTGGCTTTAAGGAAACCAACTCCAGCGATTATCAACGCCAGAGACAGGTAGAGAATATTTAGATAGGTCTCCTGAGTCTCCACACGCATGGTAAATTCATCGCGATTTATGCTGGCAGCCAAACCAACCGCTTCAGGTTCAGCAATATCCATAGTTGTCTCGGTAAAGGTCACATAGGACATTCCCTGATCGGTCAAAATGCGTTGCTTGGCATCACCGCCGCGGGCATCCAGCTGAATTTCGTACTGCTTATCGCCATGCAGAATAAGCTGTCGGGAGCCATCGCCCTCAAAACTCATACCAAAGTGACCCAAAGTCAGCAAAATAGCGCCAAATGTCACCGCTTTTCTGGTGCCCAAATAACGATCGGCCAACGACCCTCCAATAATTGTCATCACATAGACCAGAGCACCATAGGCGCCATACAGCATGCTGGAGGCCTCGTCTGACATCAGAAAGTGCTGCGTCAGATAGATAATCAACAAACCGCGCATGCCATAGAACGAAAAACGCTCCCACATTTCGGTTAAAAATAGGATTACCAGGCCACGGGGATGGCCAAGGATAGTACGTTCATCGGACTGACCACCTGATGGGGCCTGGGAAACTGGCTCATTCATAGAAGATTTCCTTGAATTAATCGCATTAGTTATTATTTTTTACAGCCGCGCCGAATCTCTCAGCGAACCTCAGGGAAGGCAGGTTATCACAGACAACTTCAGCTGGTAAATCACAGATGCCAACCGACTCCAACAAACTTATAAGGCTAGGTCTCAGCTGTATAAAAAGCTGTTTAAACGGCCGCGAGCAGGCTACTAAACTCCCGAACAATTAAACAATAAAATATAAATTAATTGCATATTAATCAATATATTATCTTTTATTCTTAATGCTTTACTTCACTTGCCGATGGTAGCTAAGCCCAGCAGAATTGCCAAGGCTATTCTGGCAGCACAGAGATACTATGGTGGTTTATCTAATTGGCGTCAAATACGGATTCATTGGCACCAATTCATAAGACCTTGTCAGAGCGCCAAGCTATGGTATTTGCTGCAATCGCGCACCAAGGGATAACTAAGCATGACAGCAGAACTAACAGAATTTCGCGCCGAGGTCGCAGCATGGCTGCGGGATAACAACCCGGCTGACCCAGGGTTTTTACTACCTCAGACTTTTATGGAAGTGGGCTCAGAACGCATACTCGACTTTCTTCGCGAATGGCAACATAAAGTTTGGTCGGCTGGCTATTTGGGCATGGCCTGGCCAGAAAAGTATGGCGGCCGCGGCCTCTCCCCCATCTATCAAACCATCGCCGACGAAGAAATGCGGCGCCTGCAAGTGCCTATCTGCTTCAATGTTATTGGCCTCGGCTGGGCGGGCCCACTGATTCTGGATATAGGCTCTGACTACGAGAAAGAGAAATACCTCAAAGGTATTCTCAATGCCGAGGATATATGGTGTCAGGGTTTTTCAGAGCCCAATCACGGCTCTGACCTTGGTGCGATACAGACCCGTGCAGAGCGTGATGGCGATGCCTATGTAGTCAATGGCAGTAAAATATGGACCACCATGGGCAACTATGCCAAATATATGATCCTGTTGGCGCGCACCGACACCCAGGCCGAGCGGCGCTACAACGGTCTGTCGTTCTTTCTAGCGCCGATGGACGCCGACGGCATTAGCACTGCGCCGATCAAAAAGCTCACCGGCGAATACGGCTTTACCGAGACCTTCTTTACTGATGCCCGCATCCCTGTTGACTGCATCATGGGTGAGGAAGGTCAGGGCTGGCGTATTGCGATGAAGACTTTGCAATATGAGCGTGGCGCAGAGACCGGTGCCGCTGGCGGCATACAGATTCTCTCTATCATGATGGAAGACCTGCTGCGCATGGCACAGGATATGGAGCGTGACGGCCAACCACTTTTAAAAGACCCAGTCACCCGTGACAATCTGGTGAAGTTCCTTATCGAAGAAAAATCCGTCTATTTGGCTCAGCAGCGCGCCGATATACCTGCGCTATGCGCGGATTATCCCAATTCACTGCAACTGTCGAGCAAACTGCGTAGCACTGAGTTCTTTCGACGAATGCGCCAGTACGCATTAAACCTGCAGGGTGCCCAGGGTTCCCTGTATGTGGGAGACGACCAGGCTATTGATGGTGGATTTTGGCAACGCGCTTATCTAAACAACTTCTCCACAACCATTGGTGGTGGTACCAGCCAGGTACAGGCAAATATTGTCGGCGAGCATGTGCTCGGCCTACCAAAAGATTAGGGAGTGGACCAAATCATGACAAGAACAGCCAATATGACGCTCAACTTTAGTGATGAGCAAGCAATGATTCTGGAGAGTGCCAAGGCATTTTGCGCAGATAAGTCGCCAATAACTGTGGTGCGCAGCCTACTGGACTCAGATAGAGGGTATCTACCTGAGGTCTGGGATGAAATGGTCGCTCTGGGCTGGACTGGTATTTCGATCCCTGAGCAATACGGCGGCTCAGATCTAGGTGTGGGCTCGATTATCCCACTCATTGAAAGCATGGGCAGGCATTTGCACTGTGCCCCACTAATATCAACCAGCCTTGCAGCTCAGGCGATTCTTCGCGGCGGCTCAGAGCAACAAAAACAGACATGGCTGCCCAAGATAGTCGAGGGCGCCATAGGCACATTGGCAGTGCTGGATAACAGTGACTGGGGTGCCTCCCTGAGCGCATGTACTCTGGAGACCTCAGATCAAAAGCTACGCTTATCAGGCCGTAAGTTACTGGTTAGTGATGCCTCGGTCGCAGACTTCTTTGTTGTGTCTGCCAACCATCAGGGGAAGGCCTGCCTTGTTATTGTTGATGCGGCTCAGCTAGCGCCAGAGTGTCTGCACAGAAAAACGCTTATTGACGAAACCAAACGCGCCTGCGATATAGACTTTAGTGGCGTAGAAGTTGATGCTAGCGCTCTGCTTCCCAATGGCGAGGCCGCGCTGCGCGATATAAGACTGCTCGGCGCCCTATTCAGTGCCGCTGAGGCCACAGGTAGCTGCGCTGCTACACTAGATTGCATCGTTGACTACCTGACCACCAGAATACAGTTTGGCAAGCTTATTGGCTCCTATCAGGCCCTCAAGCACCCCACTGTGGATATTCTGTTGCAGATGGAGGCCTCACGTTCGCTGCTGTATCAGGCTGCAAGCATAGTCTCTGCCGCGTCTGTGGATACTGATGTCGAAATAGCCTGCCGAATGGCCAAGGCACAGGCCACTGAGGCCTTGTTATTTGCTGGCGACCGTGCCGTGCAGTTCCACGGTGGTATGGGCTTTACCTATGACTGTGATGCCCAGCTGTATCTGCGGCGCGGGCAATGGCAACAACATCAATATGGCGACGCGCAGCATCACCGCCGTCATCTTGCAGCCCTGTTACTGGACTAAGCACGACCATCAGATCTACAGACCGCAATATCGACACTGCCCCCTTCTTGTAGGGGGCATCAAAAACTGCTGTCAAACGATCTAGTCAGGCATCATGTTTCGTATACTAAGCAACAAAAATAAGTCTTAATCCAGCAGGGGTTTACAATGACAAAAGCGAATAGCATTAAAGGGATTGCCGTCTCGTTAATGATTGGCGCATTAATTATTTTAGCTGGCAGTCAGGGCAGCATTCAGCTGCAGGGGCTGCCACTGTTTCTGATCTGTGGAGCTATCGGCTTCGTGCTTCACTGGGCGGTCTTTGCGCCCTCCTATGCCTTTCAGACTGAGCATTATTTTGATCTTACGGGCTCGATCTCATACATCACCACGGTGATTGCTGCTCTGCTGCTCAATCCGACACTGGATATCCGCGACATCATCATTGCAGCTATGATTGGCATCTGGGCACTGCGGCTCGGATCCTTTCTATTTTGGCGCATCAAGAAAGATGGACAGGACAAGCGATTTATTCAGATGAAAACCCAGTTTCTGTGGTTTTTGATGACCTGGACCCTAGGCGGGCTATGGGTGCTGGTCACTATGGCGGCAGGGCTTGCAGCGCTGACTTCAGACACCTCGGCGCCACTGGGTGTGCTGGGTTATCTCGGCATCGCACTCTGGATCGCCGGCATGGCAATTGAAGTTGCTGCAGACAGCCAAAAAACAGAGTTTAGAAAGGATCCAGCCAATCGCGACCGCTTTATAACCACAGGAATTTGGGCCTGGTCTAGACATCCAAACTATTTTGGCGAGATAACCCTTTGGCTGGGCCTCGCACTATTGGCTCTGCCTGTGCTATCCGGCTGGCAGCTGGCCACCATGATCTCACCGATCTTTGTCTACGTGCTGCTCACCAAGATTAGTGGTATTCCCTTACTGGAAAGACTAGCTGAGAAAAAATGGGGAGATGATCCAGAATTTAGAGCTTACACTGACTCAACACCAGCTCTGATGCTGCGCAGACCCAAGCAGTAATCCTTAGGAGCCGTTGGGCATTACCGAGCCGGTTTGTGGTTTAAGGCTGGGGAGGCAACGGCTTTCTAGCAAAAGGCCTTCTAGCCAAAGGCCGTCTAGCAAAAAGCTTCCTAATAAAAAGCTTCCTTAACAGTAACGCCCTACAAACTCCTGCACCTGCTCAAACGCCTGATCTGCCTCGGGAAGCTGGGGGTAGAAGATAGGCCACACATGGGGCATATCTTTCCAATACAGAAACTCAGCGGTAGACCCTGCGGCTACAGCCTTGTTCACATAACGCCTACCATCATCACGCAGAATCTCAGTGTCACTCGCCATGATTAGCGTTGGCGGTAGATTGGCAAGATCACCTAGCAAGGGCGACAATACTGGATCGCTGGTATTATCTCGGGCAATTAAACGCGCACTAAGTGGAATTAAAAATTTTGGTAGTTTGGCCATCTGGCCCGCCAGAGGCTTGAGCATCAGGTCTGATTCGAGATTACTGGTAATGCTGGGGCTGCTGTAGCGGCAGTCTGTAACCGGAGAGAAAGCCACGGCTGCATTGGGTTGCCTGCGAGACGTATCGCGTAGCCAAGCCAGCAACATCAGCGTGAGATTACCTCCAGCCGAGTCGCCTGCCACCAGCACAACCTCTGCTGGCTGCTCACCCTGTGGCCCATTATTAAGCATCCAGTCATAACAGCTGCGGCAATCATCCGCAGAGTCTCTGCGACTGTGCTCAGGGGTTAATCTGTAGTCAATCGATAACACTGCGCAACCGGTTAGCTCAGATAGCTTACTAGTCATCACCCGATGACTCTTAGGGCTACCCGCAAAGAAGGCACCGCCGTGAATATACAGCAGGCGGCGGTTATTCTCCCTATCTACGCCTGGAGCCACCACCCATTCGGCAGGCACGCCACCGGCATCCACCGTCTTGAACTCACTGACGCAGAGCGCTTCGGCCGCGCCAAAAAAGTCCTCCATCGCCTCGCGCATAATCGGCACACGCTGCTTAATGGAAAGTTTACTGGACCTGGCGGGACTACTTTTTAGACGCTGGACAATGTCTTCCATAGCCACCTGAGAGCGGCGCTGAAACTCGGGGTCATCAGTCTGTATCAGCCTACCTAGCGGCAGGTCAAACTGCGCAAGGTCTTCCCTGCGCAGCTGCCGATAACCCAGCCAGCCTAGGACACCCAGACCAATCGCTGCTGACAGTGCTGAGAGCTCCATACCTAGGCAGAATAGCTCAGCTGATTGAATTTCTTCTGGTGGAAGTCACCATCACCGAAGCTCACATTAATCATCATCAGGCGCTTAACATAATGGCCAATGTTTAACTCATCGGTCATGCCAATACCACCATGGATCTGAATAGCCTCCTCGCCGATTAACTTGCCGTAGCGCGCTACAGTAGCCTTGAGGGCATGCACGGTTTTTAGTAGAGCAGCTGAGTCATCTTCGCCCGCCTGACAGAGTGCCCGATACAGCATAGATTTGGTCTGCTCGCAGGCCATAAAGTTGTCCACCATGCGGTGTTGAAGTACCTGGAACGAGCTGATCGGGGTATCGAACTGCTGTCGGACCTTGGTGTATTCAACCGTGGTGCTGTTAAGTGTCGACATAATACCCAGCGCCTCAGCACTCAGACCCATCAGAATCTGTGGCATCACCTGATCAATCAAATCCATACCCTCACCCGCTGTGTTTAACAGCTGTGACTCATTGACCAGTACATCGTTAAAGGTGACTGTGGCAGCGCGCTGACCATCCATCATCTTATAGCTCTTAACCTCGACGCCGGGAGCAGATGCGTCCACTAAAAACAGATTGATGCCAGCGCGATCAAACTGCCCGCCTGAGTGGCGCGCAGTCACAATAAACTTGTCTGCGGTACCACCGTTGGCAACCACAGTCTTTGTGCCGTTGATCTTAAACCCGCCGTCACAGGCAGTCGCAGTAGTTGCAACATCAGTCATCTCATAGCGCGACTGAGCTTCTGTAGAGGCCAGCGAACCCATGCAGCTGCCATCGATCACACTGGGAATTAACTCTGCTTTAAGTGCGCTGTTATCTGAGGCAGACAACAAACCACCAAACACCACCACGGTAGAGGCATAGGGCTCGACTACAATCCCTTTACCCAACTCTTCCATAACTGCCGCAATATCTTCTACTGTGCCGCCAAAGCCACCGTACTCCTCAGCAAAGGGCACGGACAACCAGCCCAGCTCGGCAAACATTGACCAGTATTCACGGCTGATACCCTCTTCTGATTCAACAATTTTGCGTCTGGTGTCAAAGTCGTACTCATCACGAACAAAGCGCGAGACGCTATCTTTGATCATAATTTGCTCTTCGGTAAAATCAAAATTCATCTGTAATAACTCCTGAAATCTTTCGTTGGCTCAACCCTTGGGGAGCCTGCTTATAAACCCAATACCGCCTTGGCGATAACATTGCGCTGTACCTCATTGGAACCACCATAAATGGTCGCGGCACGGCCATACATATATTTGCCGCGGGCCTCGAAGGCGAAGTTATGGCCTAGCTCATCAGCATCCAGGTTGTCTGGCAATGCACCACCGTAATAAGACGCCAGCTGCAGCTGCAACTCGTGAATCGCCTGACTGATCTCAGTGCCCTTAATTTTCAGCAGTGATGACTCAGGCCCGGGCATACCCCCTGCCGCCATAGAGGCAAACACCCGCAGCTCTGTGTATTCCAAAGCCATGAGTTCCATTTCAATATCTGAAAGTCGCATCTGGAAAATAGGGTCCTCTATCATGGCCTTGCCGCCATTGACCTCAACCCGTGCGCGCAACTTCAGAGAATCGAGCATACGGGTGGAGTCAGCCACCTCAGCCATACCAGTGCGCTCATGGGCCAGCAGGGCCTTGGCGTAGGTCCAGCCTTTATCCTGCTCGCCAATCAGATTTTCTGTAGGCACTTTTACATCTTCGAACAGAACCTCGTTGAGACTGTGCTTACCGTCGATGGTAACAATCGGCTTCACGGTGATACCTGGGGTTTTCATATCGATCAACAAAAAGCTAATCCCTTCCTGTTTGCGCATGCCTTTGCTGGTGCGCACTAGGCAAAAGATCCAATCAGCGTACTGGGCAAAGGTGGTCCAGATCTTACGACCATTGACGATATAGTTATCGCCAGCGTAATCAGCACTGGTATTTAGTGCGGCAAGGTCAGAACCTGCGCCGGGCTCTGAATAACCCTGACACCACCAATCCTCGCTCTCGAGGATACGCGGTAAGAATCGTGCCTTCTGCTCTTCGCTACCAAAGGTATAGATAACTGGAGCAACCATTTTCAGTCCAAAGGGAACCACATCTGGGATGCCTGCTAGGCCACGCTCCGTCTCATAGATAAACTTTTGCGTTGTAGACCAGCCGGTACCGCCATATTCCTTAGGCCATCCCGGTGCTATCCAGCCCTTGGCGTAGAGTTTTTTCTGCCAGGCAACTATGCCTTCTTTATAGTCAGTGCCCGCTGAGCTTCCCAGCTTGGCAACTATTGCGCTGTCGTATTCTCGGGCAAAAAAGTCCCGCACCTCATCGCGAAATGCCAGATCCTCTGCTGAAAATTTAATATCCACGGATGTTCACTCCTCAAAAAATTGATGCCACATCATAGGTTGTGGCAGTTGTTATGTCGATATAAAAAGATCTCAACTATTTACGGTCTATTGGGTTATTTCAGACCTGTCTCTGACCTGGTCACAGAGACCTTATATAGAAGGCTAAACAGTTAGTCCTTAGTCTGGGCTCGATAATAAGCTATTAACCGACAAACTCTGTCGGCGAGCTACGAGTGCGCGGTCACTGTTGACAATGACTCAGCTTGCTCAGAGCTCAGATGGCTGCCGCCAAGTAGCTAGACTGCTTAATGGCAGCCTTGGCATCCAACTCTGCAGCCTCGAAGGCGCCACCCACCAAACTAGCCTCAACCCCAGCCTTAGATAGCTCATCAAAAAGACTGCGCTCTGGCAGCTGACCCGCGCAGATAATCACCGTATCCACCTCTACCAACTGGGGCTGCCCCTCGATACTGATATGCAGCCCCTGATCATCGATTTTGCGGTACTGGATACCGTTCATCATCTGTACTCCCCGCTTAGCCAGTGACAGCCGATGGGTCCATCCAGTGGTTTTACCCAGCCCACGCCCCACTGGCGTAGCCTTGCGCTGCAGTAGAAATACCTGACGATCCGCCGCCTCTAACTGAGGGACAACGCCTGTGACGCCTCCGCGGGGATGATTTTTAAAATCAACACCCCATTCTCTGGCAAAAACCTCCTTGTCCATCGCTGCAGAGACTCCTTTGTGCATAATCAGCTCAGAGACATCAAAACCAATACCTCCGGCGCCCATCACCGCGACCTTTTTACCCACCTTCGCGGTGCCACGAATAACATCGATATAGCTGACTACCATAGGGTGATCTATGCCTTCGATATCGGGCACCCGCGGCGTAATGCCGGTAGCAACAACCACATGTTCATAGCCACCGAGTTTCAAATCATCGGCGCAGACTTTTGTATTGAGGCGCAGGTCGACATTATGTACATCTAGCATGCGTCGGTAATAGCGCAGGGTTTCATAAAATTCTTCTTTCCCCGGCACCTGCTTGGCGAGATTAAACTGACCGCCAATCTCTGTGCCAGCATCATAAAGCGTTACCGAATGACCGCGCTCGGCAGCCACAGTGGCATAGGCTAGCCCCGCGGGCCCTGCACCCACCACAGCTATCTTTTTGGGCATCTGGCTAGGGGCATAATTAAGCATAGTTTCATGGCAGGCCCTTGGATTAACCAGGCAACTAATCTCCTTGCCCTCAAAGCCATGATCCAGACAGGCCTGATTGCAGCCAATACAGGTGTTGATCTCGTTCTCACGGCCCTCAAAGGCCTTTTTGACCAGCTCTGCGTCTGCCAGCATGGGTCTGGCCATGGACACAATATCCGCCTCGCCATCGGCCAGAACTTTCTCTGCCACATCGGGCATATTAATGCGATTGCTAGTGATACAGGGAATACTAAGCTCTTTGCGCAGGCGCCCTGTTACCCCTGAAAAAGCCGCACGAGGCACCATGGTTGCTATTGTAGGCACTGCCGACTCATGCCAGGTAAAGTGAGTACTGATAATTGTCGCGCCGGCTTTCTCCATCTCTTTAGCTAGCAGCACTACCTCATCCCAAGACATACCACCCTGCAACATATCCATCGCGGCGATACGGAATATCAGAATAAAGTTTTCACCCACCTCCGCGCGACAGCGACGCATAATCTCCAAGGGGAAGCGCATACGGTTTTCAAAACTGCCACCCCACTGATCATCTCGCTGATTGGTTTTTTCTACCAAAAAGGTGCTCAGCAGGTAGCCGGCTGAACCAATAATTTCAACGCCATCGTACCCAGCCAATTTGGCC
This sequence comes from Porticoccaceae bacterium, assembly GCA_018663035.1. Classification (GTDB taxonomy): domain Bacteria; phylum Pseudomonadota; class Gammaproteobacteria; order Pseudomonadales; family Porticoccaceae; genus HTCC2207. The sequence goes on along the minus strand of JABJEX010000069.1, from coordinate 672 downwards.
ATTTTGGCGCACTGCACATGGTCGTTTATCTGCTTTTGCACACCGGCCTCATCCAACTCATTAGGCACCAGTGGTGACAGTCTCGAACGCACGGCTGAGGGGCCAACTAACTTGGGGGTCTCGGCGAGTGGTCCAGCATGGAGAATCTGCATGCAGATTTTTATATCTGGGTCTACGGCATGCACAGCCTCTGTGATCTGTCGGTGATCTGCTGCATGCTCTGGGGTCGACATTTCCGAACCCATACCGCCCTCTTCGTTAGGGCTGATACCACCAGTGATCATCATGCCAACACCACCCCGTGCGCGCTCGGCAAAATAAGCGGCCAGACGCTCAAAGCCCCCTTCAACCTCTTCCAGGCCAGTGTGCATAGACCCCATCAGGGCGCGGTTTTTAAGCTGTGTAAAACCCAGATCCAGAGGCGTAAAAAGATGCGGATATACGGGATGAGATTTGCTAGTCATGCTGAGTCCTTTTAAATAAACCTTGGAGGCAATAGCTGCGCTTGGCCTGGTTGTTAGAGCATTGAATCTGAGTCAAAACGCGTGGCGCGCTGAAATCCCGGCCTCGCTTTAAGGCGCTCATAATAGGCTCTGGTATTAGGCTTAAAACCCTCACTCAGTTTCAGACTATCTGCCAGATAGAGAGCATAGCCAACGGCGATATCGGCAA
>JABJEX010000068.1 GCA_018663035.1 Porticoccaceae bacterium | reverse complement strand
GATAAAATATCTCAAATACCTACACCGGCGTTTTGACGGCGACTGGCTGCTGGCCCTAGCGGCTTATAACTCAGGCGAGGGCACGGTCAAAAAATCTCTGCGTCGCAATCGCCGACTGGGTAAGCCGGAAGATTTTTGGTCGATCAAACTACCCAGAGAAACTAGAAATTATGTGCCTCAGCTTTTGGCACTGGCAAAATTAATTGGTAGGCCTGAGAGTTACAAAATCAGGCTTCCAGAGATGCCAGACCAAGCCTATTTTGAGGTGGTTGAAATCAATTCGCAGATTGATCTCAACAAGGTAGTGGAAATAAGTGCCGTGGATGGGGCTGACTTTACTCGTCTTAATCCAGGCTACAGGCGCTCTATCACCCCGCCCGAAGGCAGCTACAACATTTTGTTGCCTCTGGGTTTTGCCCAGCCGCTGCGGCAGCTAATCGCCACTACTGACCCTAAAAGCTGGGTTCCTTATACGGAGTACTCTGTCAAAAGCGGAGATACGCTGTCGCAAATAGCACTGAACCACAGAATACCTACTCGCTGGATAAAACAACGCAATGGCCTGACCTCTGATCGGCTGCGCGTAGGCCAGGTGCTGCTAATACCGCACAGTGGAGAACAGCAGAACCCGGACAAGATCAGTGGATTGGCCTCAGCGCCTCAGAAAGTTGTTTACAGCGTAGCAGCTGGCGACTCTCTGTGGACCATTGCCTCTAAATTTAAAACCTCTGTAACCAGCCTGAGACGCTCTAACAACCTTAGTACAGATGTTCTGCAGATCGGGCAAAAGCTTAAGGTAGAGCACTCTCTTGAAGTGCCCGACACAGAAAATCTACGCAAACTCTCCTATCGTGTGCGACGCGGTGATTCGCTTTACCTGATCGCGGAAAAGTTTGATCTGAGTATTGGCGATATCACTCGCTGGAACCGCATTAGCCGAAATGAGTATTTACAACCAGGTCAGCGGCTAACCCTGTTCGTCAATGCACTAAGCATTTAGCCTGTATCTGTGACAATTTAAAAATCGCGGCGCAGGCGCCAGACATAAAAAAAGGCAGGATAACCTGCCTTTTTTTATGCTTTCTTGTTGACTAACAGGCCCTCTATAAGAGCCGGTGATCTCTGCAAAACCTACTGAACCACCTCTGCGTCAGCCAATAGACTCTGCTGGTAAGCCTCTACATCACGGCTGCTATTTACCGACTGGACAGTATATATCAGGCTTGCTTTTTGCTCTGCACTCATCTTCCTAGCATCACCAGGGGTGACCGCCGTTAAGGACACTAGAATATAGTCGCCATTAACAGCATAAAACCCTTGGTTAATGGGCTTTTCTCTCGGCACTGACAATTGGAATACCCTCGCCTTTACCTCTTCATTTACAGAGCGAGTAGCACGCTTGACTGACTGCCCAACCTGCCATTCCAGACCTGCCTCCTTGGCCACAGACTCGACGCTGTCACCAGCCTCAACTCTGGAAAGCAGCTCTTCACCCTGAGTCACCAGCTGCTGCTGAGCTAGCTCTAAGGTTAGCGCTTCGCTAACAATGTCGATGACTTCATCTAGCTCTTTTTGTCGTGAGGGGAAAAATTCCTTTAATTTAATAACTACGTAGCGATCATCGCCGAGCTCAAGAACCTCACTAGCATACTCATCTTCAAGAACCTCTGGGCTGAAGGCTGCTCTTACCACCAGCGGATAGGCGGCAACGCCATCACCGCCATTGCGAGAGAAAGGCTGGCTAATCTGTGCCTGCAATCCTAACTCAGCAGCTACTTCGGCCAATGTTTCTGAATTAAAGCTAAGTTCTTTAAGCATCTCGAGCTTCTCAACCAAAAGGTCAGTGGCTGCCTCTCGTAGCAGGTCTTGTCTAATGCGCCCACTTTCATTAGCTAAGTCAAAGCTCTGCTGCTGGGTATCCAACAATTTGATCAAATGGGTTCCTGCGTCAGTTACCACTGGCGCTGATACCTCACCAATTTCTAGTGTCGCAAGAGCGGTCTCGAAGGCTTCTGGGAAAGTGTCGCCAGAGGTAAAACCTAAATCGCCACCTGTATCAGATGAACCGAAGTCCTCTGAATACTGCTTCGCTAAGGCTGCAAACTCTTCACCGGAGTCTAATCTGTCCTGAATTTCCTGCAGAATCTCTGCACTGGGCTCTGAGAGCAGAATGTGCGCTGCCTGGCGATTAACTGAGGTACTAATTGAAGCGGCTTCTTGATCAAAGCGCGCCTGAATTTGCTGATCTGTAACCGTTTGTTCAGCTATCAAGAGGTCGGCATTAAGTTCAATAGCCTCTACAGTAACCTGCTCTTCGGTTTGATACTGAGCCTGGTTGGCAGCAAAGTAGTCGGCTACCTGCTGGTCGGTGATGCTGATAGCATCTTTAATTGGCTGAACTGGCAGGTTCAGATAGTAATAATCTCGCCTTTGCTCAGTAAATGCGGCAAGGCTCTCTATCTCTGCTTGAGTAACGAAGTTCGTGTTGGAGAGTCCCTGCAGGAACTGTTGAATCAGTAGGTCCTCTTTAACCATATCGACAAAGGTTGCACTGGTGTAACCCTGGTTGCGAATAGCATACTGGAACAGGTCTTGGTCGAACTGGCCATTAGACTGGAAACCCTCGGTGGCGACAATAATTTCGCTCACTGTTTTTGAGGATACACCGAGGCCCTGAGCCGCAGCAGATTGCGCCAGCACTTTGCGGGCAATGAGTTGCTGAATAACCTGCGGGCGAATAAGCTCATCATCAAGCAGTGCCGGGTCTAGGTCTTCATTGTCTGCCAGAATACGCTGTCTCTCTGTAGAGAGTACCTGCTGCACCCGCAGAGCACTGACTGGCTCATCATTGACTAACAGAGCCGCTTCACCACCTGTACCTGATACAAAAAGAGATCCGGTGCCAGAAAAGGCGAATATACCACCAATAATAACGACGATGAACGTAGCCATGCCGCGCATGTTACTTCTAAAATTATCCAACATTGTTCTAATCCTACATATTAAAAAAGGCGCATCCCTGATGCGCCTTTTTAAACTGGGGTCTTCACTCTAGAGAGAATAGCCCAGACAATTTTACTTAGTTTACTGCGTCTTTCAGCGCTTTACCCGCTTTGAAGCTTGGCACGTTAGCAGCTTTGATCTGGATTTCAGCTCCAGTCTGTGGGTTGCGACCTGTACGAGCGGCACGGTGCTTAACAGAATAGGTACCAAAGCCTACGAGTGACACCTGGTCACCATTTTTAAGAGCGCCTGTTACTGCATCTAGAGCAGAATCAAGAGCACGGCCGGCAGAAGCTTTAGAAATGTCTGCTCCAGCAGCGATTGCGTCAATTAGTTCAGATTTGTTCACGGTATTCCCCTTTTTTATGGAGTTGATTGTTCCTGGCAAATTAAGACCGGTCGATGAAATGGTTGCTTGGAATCCCTAGCTAATCCGCGGCCTCACCTGAACTTTATACCAACAGCCAAATCATCGGTCAAGCTTACTTTTTAAATTTCATAAATAAGTTTAAGTCTAGTGAGTGCTTGGCCTAGCGGCCGAATCATCACTTTTTTCTGTGGCGCTGCTCTGATTAAACTCTTCTTCGCTAAATGGCGTTGGCTTTTCTTGCAGCGCGATATCCAACACTTCGTCAATCCACTTGACCGGGCATATTTCAAGGTCTGCTTTAATATTGTCCGGTATCTCTTTCAAATCGCTAGCATTATCGTGTGGAATCACAACAGTTCGAATGCCACCGCGATGCGCCGCGAGTAGTTTTTCCTTGAGACCACCAATCTTTAACACCTGCCCACGCAGGGTTATTTCGCCGGTCATCGCCACATCAGCTTTCACTGGAATACCGGTTAAAACTGACACTAAAGCCGTGCACATACCAACACCTGCCGAAGGGCCATCTTTTGGTGTAGCGCCCTCCGGAACATGGATATGCAGATCGTTTTCTTGATAGAAATCTTTACGGATACCCAAGGGCATGGCGCGACTGCGCACCACTGTGAGGGCTGCCTGAATAGATTCTTGCATCACATCACCCAGGGAGCCGGTTTTTATCACTCGCCCCTTGCCAGGAATCGCGGAGGATTCAATAGTAAGCAACTCCCCACCAACCTGAGTCCAAGCGAGACCTGTGACCTGACCGATTTGATTCTCAGCCTCTGCACGTCCGTAATCAAAGCGTCTTACACCCAGTATATCCTCTAGCTGTTCTGGGCCTACAATGTCCTCAGAGACCTGTTTATTGCGCACATGACTGGTAACTGTCTTTCTGCATATCTTGGCTATATCGCGCTCTAAACCCCGCACACCAGCTTCTCTGGTGTAGTAACGGATAGTATCTTTGAGCGCATCTTCAGTAATATCTAATTCAGCCTCTTTGAGGCCATTGGCACTGCGCTGCTTGGGTACCAAATATTTTTCGGCAATCTTGACCTTCTCGTCTTCGGTATAGCCTGGTATACGAATAACTTCCATTCGATCCAGCAGTGGGCCCGGAATATTCATACTGTTGGCGGTACAGATAAACATGACGTCTGATAGGTCGTAATCGACTTCCAGATAATGGTCATTAAATGTGTGGTTTTGCTCTGGGTCCAATACCTCTAAAAGCGCTGAGGCTGGATCGCCCCGATTGTCCATTCCCATTTTATCGATCTCGTCGAGAAGAAACAGCGGGTTCTTGGTACCCACTTTAGAGAGCTTCTGAATCAACTTGCCCGGCAATGAGCCTATGTAGGTTCTGCGGTGCCCACGAATCTCTGCCTCGTCGCGCACACCACCGAGGCTCATACGCACAAATTTACGCCCTGTCGCACGCGCAATGGACTCTCCCAGAGAGGTTTTACCCACCCCCGGAGGCCCAACCAGGCAGAGTACAGGACCCTTGAGCTTTTTAACCCGCTGTTGCACAGCGAGAAATTCTAAAATGCGTTCCTTAACTTCTTCCAGCCCGTAATGGTCTTCATTCAGCGTTGCTTCTGCATTGCCAAGGTCGTGCTTGACTCTGCTGCGAGTCTTCCATGGCACACCGATCATGACATCGATGTAATTGCGCAACACCGACGCCTCTGCCGACATTGGGGACATCATCTTTAGCTTGGCCATTTCTGACTGAGCTTTTTCAAGTGCGGCTTTTGGCATACCGGCTTCTTGAATTTTTTGCTCGAGCTGATCGAGCTCTGAAACGCCCTCGTCCATATCGCCAAGTTCTTTTTGAATGGCCTTCATCTGCTCATTCAGATAGTACTCACGCTGGCTTTTCTCCATTTGCTTTTTGACCCGTCCGCGAATGCGCTGCTCGATCTGAAACAAATCTATCTCAGATTCCATGAGGCTCATCAGGTGCTCAAATCTCTGGGTTAAGTCCGCTATTTCGAGAACTTCCTGCTTCTGTTCCAGACTCAGGGTCATATGAGAAGCAATGGTGTCTGCAAGGCGATTAACCTCTTCAATACTGCTTACTGTTGCTATCACTTCAGAGGGAATCTTCTTGCTGAGATTGACATACTGCTCGAACAATGAGATCGCAGACCTCGTTAAGACATCCGCTTCCGAGGCCTCTAATTCCCCATCGACAAGAGTACTGATACAGGTCTGTAAAAATGCTGGACCCTCATGGGCCTCTACCAAAGTGACCCGACCTGTGCCCTCAACCAACACTTTCAACGTGCCGTCTGGCAGCTTAAGCATTTGAAGAATAGTCGCAAAGGTACCCACCTGGTGAACATCACCAACACCCGGATTATCTTCAGAGGGATTCTTCTGGGCGACTAATACTATTTGCTTATCTGACTCCATGGCTTCTTCGAGAGCGATAATCGATTTTTCTCTGCCCACAAATAATGGCACTACCATATGAGGGTACACCACCACATCGCGCAGCGGCAGGAGTGGATAGATAGTTTTGTCAGCGTCGGTTTGTTTGGAACCCATTGTTACCTCTAATTGAGAATTTTAACCGCCGACAATGCAGCGGAGCTTTCCTGTAACCATCCTTGTTGCCTATAGCCTTAGATATTGGGTCACAGCAGCAAAATACAACCTCAGCAGCGATAAAAGTAAAGACCAAAGCATTTTTTACACGCCTTGACCACGCCTATGACAGCCAGAGCACAGCCAGCAATAAGTAGCAGATACAAAAAAGGCAGCTTGCGCCGCCTTTTGGTTACCCTTCTTCTGAAGCGACTTTCGGCGCTTCTTGCTGCTCGTATACCAGCAGCGGTTCGTTCTCACCTCTTATCACCGAGGCGTCGACCACCACTTTTGACACACCAGGTTCTGAAGGAACTAGGTACATGGTATCCAGCAAGACAGTTTCCAAAATCGAACGCAGCCCGCGAGCTCCAGTTTTGCGTTCAATTGCTTTGTCAGCAATAGCATCCAGAGCATCACGTCGCAAGTCCAGCTCCACATCTTCCATGCTGAACAGCGCCTGGTACTGCTTCACCACAGCATTCTTTGGCTCGACCAGAATATTTACCAACGCTTCGCGGTCGAGTTCTTGCAGTGTAGCCACAACCGGCAGACGACCGATAAATTCTGGAATTAAACCGTATCCAATCAAGTCGCTAGGTTCGACTTCTAGAAGCGTTTCACCCACAGATTTCTGATTGTCTTTACTGTTCACTTCAGCACTAAATCCAATGCCGCCCTTTTCTGAACGATCTCGGATAACTTTCTCGAGCCCCGCGAAGGCTCCACCACAGATAAACAAGATGTTGCCTGTATCTACCTGAAGAAATTCTTGCTGCGGATGCTTGCGCCCACCCTGAGGCGGCACTGAAGCCACGGTACCTTCAATAAGCTTAAGCAGCGCTTGCTGCACACCTTCGCCGGATACATCTCTGGTGATGGAGGGGTTATCTGACTTGCGAGAAATTTTGTCGATTTCATCGATGTAGACGATGCCACGCTGAGCCTTATCTACATCGTAATCACATTTCTGCAGTAGCTTCTGGATAATATTTTCGACGTCTTCACCCACATAACCGGCTTCAGTCAATGTGGTTGCGTCAGCGATGGTAAACGGCACATCCAACATTCTTGCCAGCGTCTCCGCCAGTAGTGTTTTACCACTGCCAGTTGGGCCTATCAGAAGAATGTTGCTCTTGCCCAGTTCAACCTGAGACTTGTCAGAGCCTTTTCTCTCCGTCACTTGCAGACGCTTGTAGTGATTGTAAACGGCAACTGAGAGAATACGCTTGGCGCGCTCTTGGCCAATCACATATTCGTCGAGAATATTTTTAATTTCGCTGGGTACGGGAAGTTGATCCGGGCCAGTGTCGGCCTCTACAACCTGAGTTTCTTCGGAGATTATGTCGTTGCAGAGATCAACGCATTCATCGCAAATATAAACAGACGGGCCAGCGATCAAACGTCGTACTTCATTTTGATTTTTACCGCAAAAGGAACAGAACAGCAGTTTTCCGCCATCGCCTAATGTGTCACTGTCACCCATTTCTCTCTCCTGAAAACCCAACAAAAGCTATAAAAAACAATTACTTATAGGGCCTTTTTAATCGCATAAGACAAAAGACTAACGCCTCTACCCTCTTTTGTCCAGAACCTGATCTATCAGTCCGTAATTCTTCGACTCTTCGGCACTCATAAAGTTATCGCGCTCTGTATCCTCAGTAACTTTTTCTACTGACTGGCCAGTATGCTTTGCCATTAGACTATTCAGTCTCTTTTTGATCTTAAGGATTTCCTGAGACTGAATATGAATATCGGTCGCCTGACCCTGAGCACCGCCGCTTGGCTGGTGAATCATGGTTCTCGAATTTGGCAGGCAATAACGCTTACCCGCGGCACCAGCGGTTAGCAGGAAAGCCCCCATGGAAGCGGCCTGTCCTATACACATGGTGCTAACGTCTGGCTTGATAAACTGCATTGTGTCGTAGATAGACAGACCAGCGGTTACCGAACCACCGGGAGAATTGATATAAAGATGGATGTCTTTATCGGGATTTTCAGATTCCAAGAACAGCATCTGAGCCACAATTAGGTTGGCCATATGGTCTTCAACCTGACCCACAAGAAAAATGACTCGCTCTTTAAGCAGCCTCGAGTAGATATCGTAGGCTCTCTCACCTCTCGAGCTCTGCTCGACGACCATGGGCACCAAGCCACTAGCTTCCACATCAGGAATACCGTTGATACTTGTTGGGTGCTGAAAATTCATTGGGTCCTCGCTTTATTGAATACTAAATGAATGGGCATGCTAGCCTCTAAACAACAGTCTGTATACGCGGGTACTTGTTAAGCCGGATTTACTATTTACTCCGGCTTAACAGAAAGCTGTATTTAGATTTCAGAGCCTGGCTCTGGATCTGGCTTAACGGCCTCTTCGTAGGGTACAGCTTCGTCTTTCACCTTGGCTTTTGATAGAACGAGCTCGGTGACCTGATCTTCCAACACCACGGCTTCCACCGAACTTAACAGCTCAGGCTTACTGTAATAGTAGTCTACTACCTCTGATGGCTGCTCATAGGTAGAGGCAATCTCGTCAACTCTTGCGCGAACAGCGTCTTCATCAGGCGTCAGACCTTCAGACTGAACAACCTCAGAAACGATTACACCCAATGCTGCGCGTCGCTCGGCTTTTTCTCTAAACATATCATCGGGCAACATGCTGAGATCGATCTGCTGGCCGCCACCGAACTGCTGAACCATCTGTTGCTTTAGTTGAATAATTTCATTGCTAACCAGTGCTGCTGGCAACTCGACTTTGTTGAGATCAAACAGCTGGTTCATTACGCGGTTTTTGACCTTGGTACGGATTGCGTTGCGCAGTTCACGCTCCATATTGGCCTGCACGTCTTCGCGGAATTTTTCTTCTCCGCCCTCTTCGACCCCATAAAGTTTGAAGAACTCATCATTCATTTCAGGCATATTCTTAGCCGAAACTGAGTTCACCTTGACGGCAAACTGCACTGCCTTACCTTTGAGGTCTTCCGAGTGGTAGTCTTTGGGGAATTTAACCTTCAGTACAGTCTCTTCGCCAGCACTTACGCCAACTAGACCAACTTCGAATCCCGGAATCATGCTGTTAGAGCCCAGCACCAGGTCCTGACCCTCGGCACTGCCCCCATCAAATGGTTTCTTGCGATAGGTTCCAACGAAGTCAATATTGACCTGATCGCCATCTTCTGCTGCTTTTTCTGAGACTTCAAATGTGGCCTGCTGATTGCGCAGAACATCGATCATAGTCTCTACATCACTTGCGTTTACATCGGCAACCGGGCGAGAGACCTTCACCTTGCTTAAATCAGCTAGCTTTATTTCGGGATAGACTTCAAACACAGCAGTGTATTCAAGATCTTGGCCTTCGAGACTTTTGATATCATCGATACGAGGTTGGCCAACGGGTCGCAGTTTTTCTTGCTGAATGGCTTCATAGAAACTTGAGTTGACAGTTTCGCCAACGACTTCCTGACGCACACCGGCACCGTACTGCTGCTTAACAACCTTCAGGGGGACTTTTCCTTTACGGAAGCCTTTGATGCTCACGGTCTTAGTGGCTTTTTGTAAACGATCTGTTACCTCTTGATCAATCTTGTCGGCAGGTACACCAATCTTAAGCTTGCGCTCGAGACCTGTGCTCGACTCAATAGAAACCTGCATGGGTTATCCTCTTGAAAAACATTTTTAAAATGGTGCGAGTGGAGAGACTCGAACTCTCACATCCTAAGACACTGGAACCTAAATCCAGCGCGTCTACCAATTCCGCCACACTCGCATAAACTTGTTATTGGCTCGGTTTTAGTCGAATTTTGGCGACCGAAGTCGCAATTAATCTGACCCAGCCAAAATGGGGCGTGAAGTTTGCCACAGCACCTCAGAATCAGCAACTACTTCGACAATGTTTAGGCCTCTATTTTTAAGCAGGGGGGGCCGTTGGGAGAATCAACTGCCAATTCAGCAAAATTAGCCAGCAAAAGAAGTCCGGAAGTCCCTTTGAAGTTGATCTATGCTTTTAACGCGCAACCTCAAAACAATCTGGTTAGGAGATACATCATGAAACACAGTTACACAGCGCTGCTTGCACTGTTAATGGTCGTTGGCCTCAGCGCCTGTGATCGCTCTGATCCCACGGCAGAAGACGCAACCACAAGCTTAGAGTCCACATTATCAGCGACCTCAGATAGCGCAGAAGAAGCCTCTGACGAAGTAATTGGCGCAATAGACAATGCAATTGAAGCCATGGATGAAATGGCAGATGAGGCCATAGAAGACGCCAACAATAGCTTAGATGAGCTCACTTCAGATTAGAGCCTTAGCAAGTGCCAAACAATCTAGCACTGGCTAACTATTGCAAGGCAATAAAAAAACCCCAGCTATGCTGGGGTTTTTTTCGTCCATTCAAAAGGATGCGCTTTAAACTGCTACCTTCCGACGGCGCAGACCTGTTAGGCCTAATAGTGCCGAACCAAACAGCCATGCAGCTGCTGGAATAGGCACTTCATTGATGCCAGCCACATAGAGCTGGTTAGCGGTAGTGCCCTGACCCCACTTAAATTGATTGGCATACCAGCCACCCAACGGGCCAAATATAGCCATTTCGGTCAGGTTGAAATCCAGAGAGATTTTACCAGCCAACATACTCAGCAGCTGGAAGCCGTTGGTATCAGACCAGATCATTATCTTAGTACCGTCAGCTAAATCTGTGTGAGCACCATTAATACCCACATCCGAGATTTTCTTTTCCGAATCGAAGACAAAGCCAAGTACCTCGTTGGTTTGCATATTGTCGTCACTGGATGGGTTACACCAGTTAGTACCCTGCTGCTGTGCCAACAGTTCGCCACAGACGCCCAAACCAGCTTTGTTGCCCGAGTCCAGATACGCGTATGCGCGGCCAATCTCTGGTCTCTGACCATTATCGATCAACCTTGCACCATAGACATTGAGGTCGCCGAAATTCAGCGGTTGACCACCGCGCTCATTTTCGTCAGCGTCAAAATCATAATCGTAGGTTGCGGCCATCGAAAAACTGGCTAGAGACATCAGCACGACACCTGCAAGTGACTGCAGTAATTTTGAAAGATTCCTATTCATATTCAAGCTCCTAAAAACTCCTAAAACTAACTAAACGCGCATGCAAAACGCGACCATTTCCTTATTTTTGATACAAAACTAAACTACTTAACAGGTAAGGGTAAACGTAGTTCTCATTTGTGGGGTTGTCAAAAAATAAAACTAGATTTATTGGGTTTTTTAGCAATTGGAATCAATAACTTAGCTGAGTTTTTTGACCCTAATGTATCGGCATCCTATCTTTGGGACTTATTAATACCTTTTAGAACAGGGGTTTAGGCAGGTTTTTGAATAAATAATTTAACTGCACAGAGGGAGATCTCCTCTATTTGCGCTGCATCAGTATAAATGCCATCAATAAACAGCTTGGCAATCCCATGTACGGCTCCCCAGATGACCTGTGAGGTTCTAAGAGCATTATCGCCAGCAAGCAGACCAGCGTCTTGCCAGCTGCGCACCATATCAACCTGGTGTTGGAAACAAGGATAGGCAACATCGCGTAACTCTTGGGTGCTGTTCTTCTGCTTCCAGATACTGCGACCAAACATGAGTTCATACTCCTCAGGGTGCGAGGCAGCAAACCTTACATAGCCGCAAATATACTCCTCAAACTTTTCTTGCTGACTAGTTGCCGGGTTATCAAAGTTGTCAATCGCATCCTGATGTCTGCGCCTAAAACCCTGAGCAGCAATCGCGCACAGCAAACCATTTTTATCAGAGAAGTGGTGATAGGGCGCAGTTCGCGACACGCCTGCCCTTTCAGCCAATTTGCGCAACGAGAGATTTTCTATGCCAGCCTCGGCTAGCAGTTGCTTGGCAGCAAGCAGCAGAGCTTGACGCAGATCACCATGATGATAGCTGGGGCGGCGGAATTCTGTGGCGATGGAAAGGCTCATGCCAGCAATGTACCAACACATCTTGACAGTGTCAAAATAGCGGCTTAATCTGCTGTTAAATATTTTTCGTAATAAATAACTATCCAGGGGTATGGCAGAAATTTTCCAGCCCAACTGCTGACAGCAACCGTGAGATTCCCATGAAAATTGAAGACTTTTCTTCCCTTAAAGCATTCAGGGTGAGCATCGATCAAAATCAGGTCGCGGAAATCTGTCTAAGTCGGCCAGAGGCTATGAACAGCATGAATGCTGATTTCTGGCGTGAACTACCACTAATCATTCAGGCTATAGATAACCAGAGCGCAGCTCGCGTTGTAATTCTCTCCTCGTCTGGCAAACACTTTACCGCCGGAATGGATCTCAGTGTGCTTGCAGACATAGGCAGTAAGACCGATGTGGAGCCAGCTCGCGCGGCCGAAAAATCGCGGCGCTGGATTCTTGAGTTGCAGGACACGTTTACCGCCCTGGAAAGAGCGCGCATGCCGGTTATCTCGGCCATTCAAGGAGCCTGCATAGGCGGTGGCGTGGATATGATCTGCGCCACAGATATGCGCTTTTGCACAGGTGATGCCTTCTTTAACATCAAAGAAACTGCACTTGGAATTACGGCTGATGTAGGGACTCTGCAGAGAATACAACAGGTGATGCCAAGTGGTTTGGCGCGCGAGCTAGCCTATAGTAGCCGCAATCTGAGGGCAGAGGAGGCTGAGGCCTGCGGATTTGTGAATAAGTCATTCGCTGATCAAGAAGAAATGCTGTTGGCTGTCAGAGCTCTGGCACTGGAAATCGCCTCCCATAGCCCCATGGCTGTGCATGGCACAAAGGCGATGCTTAATTACAGCCGCGATCACAGCGTTCAGGATAGCCTTAATCATATGGCGACCTGGCAATCAGGCATGCTGCAGGCACCAGATGTACAAGAAGCGATGGAGGCTCACAGAGAGAAGCGTGCGCCGAAGTTCGACAGCCTGCTGCCTTGATCAGCAACCAAAAAATCATCTAATAACATAACAATAAAGAGAGGCACCAATGTCACACAGCTCCTACCCCAACATGCTAGCCCCACTAGATCTAGGTTTTACCACCTTGAAAAACAGAGTACTGATGGGCTCTATGCACACAGGACTCGAGGAGGTCGCCGATGGTCATGAACGCATGGCGGCCTATTTCGGTGAGCGCGCTAAAGGTGGTGTAGGTCTTATTGTGACTGGTGGCATAGGCCCCAACACTGAAGGTGGCACCCACCCCAATACTAAAAAGTTGGTGACGGATGAAGATATAGCTGGTCATTTGCAAATTACCGATGCAGTGCATGCGCATGACGGCAAGATATGTCTGCAAATCTTGCATACTGGCCGCTATGCTTACTCGCCAGATCAGGTGGCGCCCTCTGCAATCAAAGCACCTATTAACCCCTTCACCCCCAGAGCCCTAACTGATGAAGAAATCTATAAGCAGATCGATGACTTTGTCTTCACCTCGCTCCAGGCACAGAAAGCCGGCTATGATGGCGTAGAGATTATGGGCTCCGAGGGCTACTTTCTAAATCAATTTATCGCTGCGCGAACGAATCAGCGCGAAGATGACTGGGGTGGCAGCTACGAGAACCGCATCCGCTTGCCCATCGAAGTCGTTCGCAGAGTTCGCGAAGCAGTGGGCGAGAAATTTATTATTATTTTCCGCCTTTCAATGCTTGATCTAGTGGACGGAGGCAGTACCGCTGACGAGGTTATCCAACTCGGCAAGGCAATTGAGCAGGCGGGTGCAACCATTATCAATACAGGTATCGGCTGGCATGAAGCGCAGATTCCTACCATCGCTACCAAGGTGCCCAGAGCAGCATTTACCTGGGTAACAGCGCGATTTAGAAAAGAGCTATCTGTACCAGTAATTACTTCTAACCGCATCAACACGCCAGAAGTCGCGGAAGCAGTGCTGGCCCGCGGCGATGCCGACATGGTATCCATGGCTCGTCCATTCTTGGCCGATCCTGAGTTTGTTAACAAGGCAGCAGAAAATCGTGCAGACGAAATCAATACCTGTATCGGTTGTAATCAGGCCTGTCTCGACCATGTGTTTAGCGGCATTATGACCAGCTGCCTGGTCAATCCCCGTGCCTGCCATGAGACCGAACTGCACATAGTGGCTACTGACAAAAGCAAGAAGATCGCCGTTGTAGGCGCTGGCCCAGCAGGATTGTCGGCAGCGACTACCGCTGCTTCCAGAGGCCACCAGGTCACTCTGTTTGATGCTGCCAACGAGATTGGTGGCCAGTTTAATATTGCCAAACAGATTCCAGGCAAAGAGGAGTTCTATGAGACTCTGCGCTATTTTGCTAAGCAAATTGAGCTGACTGGCGTAGACCTTAAACTCAATACCAGAGTAACCACTGAGCAACTCAATAGCGGTGGTTTTGACGAGGTGATTATCGCTACAGGTATCTCTCCACGAACACCGGAGATTGAGGGTATTGATCACCCCAAGGTGCTCAACTACCTAGATGTTATTGGCGCAAAAAAAGCAGTGGGCAATCGGGTTGCCATCATTGGCGCCGGCGGCATTGGCTTTGACACTGCGGAGTACATTACCCATAGCGGCGAGTCGACGAGCACCAGTATCCCAGCCTTTATGAAGGAATGGGGCATTGATATGACCTTTGGCTCGCGCTCCGGCATCGAAGGTGTCACCGCTCAGCCAGAACCCTCCCCTCGTGAGGTCTATTTGCTACAGCGCAAGACCACCAGAGTCGGGAAGGGGCTGGGCAAAACTACCGGCTGGATTCATCGTGCTGGGCTGGCGATGAAAGGGGTGCGCATGATGCCAGGCTGTGACTACAGTCATATCGATGACGAGGGCTTGCATATCACTGTAGGCGACGAGCCCAAAGTGCTGCCAGTAGACACAGTTATCATCTGTGCCGGCCAAGACCCTCTTCGTGAATTAATCGATGGTCTAACTGTCCCCCACCATCTGATTGGCGGAGCTGATGTAGCCACTGAATTGGACGCTAAACGAGCCATTAATCAGGGCACTAGACTAGCAGCCGCCATGTAAAACATCGGGTCTCTCGGGCTGCGATCGCAGCCTGAGAGACTGATTATTAATTTTTTATCCATAGGTCTTGCAAGTAGGTGGCAACCGACCCATCATTGCCGCCTTTACCATTCAAGCATTAGCGAACTATTAATTCATGTCTAATAACGATTTTTCCAAGCTGGACTTCCGCAACGCCCTTGGCAGCTTTGCCACAGGAGTTACCGTGATAACCACCAGAGGATCCAAGGGCCAGAAAGTCGGCATGACAGTTAATAGTTTTAATTCGGTGTCGTTGGACCCACCATTGATTCTGTGGAGTATTGGGCGTGATGCCAACTGCTTTGACGAATTTGTCTCTGCAGAGGCCTTCGCTGTGCATATTCTGGCTGCTGATCAAGAGGCTATATCCAATCGCTTCGCTAGCAGCGGTACTGATAGATTTGCTGATATTGACTCAGTAGAGGGCCTGTCAGGCGTGCCTTTATTGCCCCACTACAGCACCTGCTTTCAGTGCACCACTGAGCACAGTTACGATGGCGGTGATCATGTGATTTTGGTCGGTAGAGTGGTAGCGTTTGATGATCTCGGTCATCAGCCCTTGCTGTTTCATCGCGGTAAATATGCCCATCTGTAAGTGCAATTTTGGCGGTACTACACTTACCCGTCTCCTGTAACAATCTGAAGCACTCTAACAAGATAGATAGAAAAGCAGTCCAACTCATAATTTTGGGACTATAGTCTCGGGTAAATAGTTTACGTTAACGTAAAGGTAAGTATATACTAG
>JABJEX010000001.1 GCA_018663035.1 Porticoccaceae bacterium | reverse complement strand
ATGCTTGATAAAAAGCCACTTGCGCTTCAGTAAGTGGCTAATGGCTCAGGCTTCGACCAACTCAATAAGCATAGCGGTGCCAGTGCCAGCGGCACCGCTGGTGGCAACAATACCAGTGCGCAACCCCTGACGTTCTAACTCGTCTATCAGCATACCCATCATAATGCTGCCAGTAGCTCCCATAGGATGGCCTAGAGCAATAACGCCACCATTTACATTGAACCTACTGTCATCAATACCCAGTTGGCGCTGACATTTGATGCTGGTGGCCGCAAAGGCCTCATGCACCTCAAATAGATCAATATCCAGACTAGTCAGGCCCTGATCGACCAATAATTTTTGCGTCGCCGCAGCGCAGCCGGACACCACCTGCAATGGATCATCGCACACTGTGGCCGCCGCCAGAATTCGCGCCCTTGGTTGCATGCCCATTGTCTGCAGCGATAGGTCGGCTACCAGTACTAGGGCCGCGGCATCTGCCATCGCTGGTGAATTACCCGCAGTATGAAAATGCTGAATCTCTTTTAAATGTGAGTGCTCACTTACTTGTAAGTTATCTACTCCACTAGAGCCGAGTTCTGCAAAATAGGGTTTTAACTGTGCCAAATCGGCACAGCTAAGCTCAGGACGAATACATTCGTCCTGATCCACCAGCATCTCTGTAACCTGATTATAAATAGGAATAATGGATTTAAATCGTCCCTCTGCTCGCGCTTTAGCTGCCCGTTGCTGGCTGTTATAGGCCAGCAGATCCAGCTCTTCGCGACTGATATTATTTAGCGAGGCAATCAAATCTGCACCACTGCCCATCATCAGCATTCGGTTATCCAATGCTAATTCGGCATCGGCAAACATCACTGCCTTATCTGACAACATGGGCACCCGAGACATCATTTCAACGCCGCCGGCTAGTGCGCATCTCGCCTGCCCCGCCTGGACTTTTAGACTGGCAAAATTTATGGCATCCAGGCCAGAAGAGCAAAATCGGTTGAGGGTAATACCAGGGATATGGTCGGGCCAGCCAGCAAATAGTAATGAGGTCTTGGCGATATTTCCGCCCTGCTCGCCAGCCTGGGTAACACAGCCAAGAATCACATCCTCGACTATTGTCCGGTCTAAACCAGTGCGTTCTTGGATTGCTTGATACAGCACAGCCAAGCATTGCAGCGGCGATAGATCTGCCAAACTACCGCCCGCCCTGCCGCGCCCGCGCGCGGTGCGAATCGCATCATAGATAAAGGCCTGCTGCACTAATTAACCCCGACGATTAAGCTGACACAGGTGGTTGTGCTTCCGCCCAGATTAAACGTCGCCATATTCTCCGCACCTTTGATCTGGCATGGGCCCGCTCGACCGGTCACCTGATTAGCGCAGTCTAGCAACATTCTGATCCCTGTAGCCCCTACTGGATGTCCCAGCCCTAATAGACCACCGCTGGGGTTGACCGGAAAGTCTCCATCCATGCTGATGCGGCCTTCCTGGATTGCTTTCCAGCTCTCCCCAGGGGCGGTAAGTCCTATATGATCTAGCGCCATATATTCTGTAATTGAAAAACAATCATGGGTCTCTAGGCCATCAAGGTCTGTGACACGGCTAAAGCCGGCACGACCCAGAGCATCGCTCATAATCTGGCTGACATGGGGAAATATCAGTGGCTGATCTGCACTGAGTTTAAGCTTGGTCGCCAAACTTATAGGGGCAGATCTATGGCCCCAACCCTTGATACGCGGAATATCCTGAAGACGCAGCCCCTGCTGAGCGGCATAGTCTTTGGCGGCTTTCTCGCTGGCCAAAAAGACGCAGGCAGCACCGTCGGTAATCTGGCCGCAGTCCATTTTACGGATGCGCCCCTCGATAACTGGGTTGAACTCATCGCTGTCTGTATAACTCTGCTCATGAAACTGCCAGTCTCTGGTCTGAGCATTGGGGTTGCGGCGGCCATTATCAAAATTAATTTTAGAGATACTTTTTAGATGATCGCAGTCTATGCCATAGCGTGCGTCATACTCATCGATAATCTGGTTAAACATATAGGGCCAGGGAAAATTGCAGTTGTTGGCTTCGACCCCTCGCCATGTCGCAACACCGAGATGATCAGCGCCAGTTTTACCATCGACATTGCGCATATATTCCAATCCCAACACACAGGCCA
Organism: Porticoccaceae bacterium; assembly: GCA_018663035.1. Lineage (GTDB taxonomy): Bacteria > Pseudomonadota > Gammaproteobacteria > Pseudomonadales > Porticoccaceae > HTCC2207. Next base: position 47,529 of record JABJEX010000001.1, on the reverse strand, counting down.
GACCATAATGACCAGCCTCTATATCACGCATCGCGCTGAGTACAGCGATTGACCCAGAGGCACAGGCAGCCTCATGCCGGCTGGTAGGTATAGAGGCCAGCTGCGGATAGGCCTCGCCAAAAAAACCGCCCGTAAGACCCTGGCCAGCAAACAGATCTCCAACAAAATTACCCACATGGCCAACTTCTATCTGGTCTGGGCTTACCCCGGTATTGTGCAGCGCACTATCCAGCGTTTCGCGGAAAAGATCATAGATAGTTAATCCCTCGCGCGCCCAGTTGCGTGCAAAGTCAGTTTGCGCACCACCCAAGACATAGATTGCACCACTCATTGGGCAGCCTCCTTGATGCGACTCTCAACCTGCTCTTGAAGCATAAAGCGCTGGACCTTGGCCAGCGGATTGCGCGGCAGAGCATCAAACAACTCCAGACGCTCTGGCAACTTGAATTTCGCGATTCCCTGGTTGGCCAAATATCCGACAATATCTGCCAGCTCAGGTGCTGGGCCCTCTGGCGACGGCACAACACAGGCGCAAATTTTCTCGCCCAGACGCTCGTCACTATAGGAACAGACAGCAGCCTCGAGGGAATTGGGTAAGCCCTCTAGAAGGATATCTATCTCTGCTGGGGAAATTTTCATGCCACCGCGATTAATAATATCTTTGCAACGTCCGGCAATGCGATAGAAATGCGGGGGATCGCCACAGATTTCTACTAGGTCTCCGGTGCGGAAAAATCCGTCGTCGGTAAATACTTCGCTGTTATCTGTACCCAGATAACCATCAAAAACTGTGGCTCCATCGAACAGTAGCTCCCCTGCCTTACCCGGCTCGGTGATTTCTTCTCCAGTGTCCAGATCCATCACTCTGCTGCGGACAATTTGGCTGACATAGGAGTCCCAGTTGCCCACTCCAGCGCCAATGCGCGGGAACATGGTCGCTCTCTCAGTGGCATCCTGAGCATGCTGGGCCGTGCAAAATAAACTGATACCTTCGTTGGAACCATAAAAATTAAGCACCTCTACGCCGTAGCTCTCTGCGAAGGTTTCGATCATTGAGGGAGCCAGAGGGGCAGAGCCGGAACCTATGGAGCGCAGCGATGAAAAATCAAACTGCCGCCACATGGCTTCGTTTTTGGCCAACTGATTGAGCAGCGGCGGCGGCGCCACCGTAAAGGTGACTTTTTCGTCCTGCATCTGTTTCAGAAACAGTCCGGGATCAAGTGGATGGTGGAGAATTATGCTGCAGCCCACCAGCATTGAGGGATACAAAAATGCGCCCACCGAGCCCATATTGACCATAGGGAAAATATTTAAGAAGCGGTCGCCCAACTTATAATCCGCTGCCTCGACACAGCAGCGCGACGTGGCAAACCACATATTATGTGAACGCGGCACCCCCTTGGGTGTACCTGTGGTGCCTGAGGTCCAACAGATCGTTAATATGCTGTCGCCATCGACTGCATGACTGGCCTCATGTGCTGCCAGCCTTGGCTGGCCCATAGCCTGGGTATTGATGTTAATTTGCTGACCAAAAACCAACACCGGCACTGTATCGGGAATATACCGGCGAGCATTGCTGGCCAATGGCATATCGTTAAAACGCTCGATGGTAATCATGGCTACTGGGTTAATGGTGCTACAGATGTGCTGTAATTCGTGAGCGCCATACTGCACCGCGGCTGGAGAGATTATCGCGCCCAACTTGCTAATAGCCAAATAGCTGACCACTAGCTCGGTGATATTGGGCAGCTGAACCAAGACAGTATCCTGCTGCTTAACCCCGGCTGACAATAGCTCGGCAGCCAGATTATCACTGGCGCGATCGAGATCTCTAAATGACAATCGAAAGGGTTTGTCACCAGTTAAATCTGCGCGATTAGGCTGGTCGGCGACCGCCAATAAGTCGGGGTTCTGCTCGGCATGCTGGCGCATGCAACCGTGCAAGCTGAGATCTCCCCACCAGCCTTTTTCCCGATACTCGGCAATTCTCTGTGGCGATGATGTTTTCATTGATAGGCCTCCTGAGCTGCGCTGTATTCTTGTTGTAATTGATCCACGATCTCGGCAATTGACTGCCGCTTAATAGAGCCACCAACAGCTTGACCAGCGGCCCAGATGTCTCGCCAGCGCTTGACATCTCCTGCTGCCTCAAGAAAGTTGATATCTCCCGCAGGCGGCATATTTGTCGTGTCATAACCCGCATTGATCAGACTATCCCTGAGCCAGTTAGCTTTGACGCCTGTCACCGAATCTGAGGTCACAATATCCCCGGCCGAGGCGTCGATCACCATCTGTTTGTAGGCATCGGCAGCCAGAGACTCATGGCTGGGAATAAATCTGGTGCCCATATACACATAGTCGGCACCAAGAATTTCTGAGGCGAGAATAGCCCGACCATTGCTAATGGAGCCGGAGAGAATAATCTCGCCATCAAAAAACTGTCGCACCTCTTCCACAAAGGCAAAAGGTGATAGCTGCCCAGTATGGCCGCCAGCACCGGCGCAAATTAACGCTAGACCATCGACACCTGTGTCAGCAGCACGGCGAGCAAAATCAACCGTGTTGACGTCGGCAAAAATGCTGCCGCCATAACCATGCACCGCCTCGACAGCCTCTTTGGGACTGCCCAGCGCGGTAATAACGAGAGGCGCCTGGTATTTAATCGCTAGCTCAAGATCCGCATGTCGACGCGGGTTAGATCTGTGCATCACCAGATTGATTGCCCAGGGCGCCGCCTCGGAATCGTCTTTGAGTGCGCTGGTGATTTCAATAAGCCAGTCTTCGAGAATTTCCGGGCTGCGTGCATTGGGGCTAGGAAAAGAACCCACAATGCCGGCCCTGCAGCTGGCAATAACCATCTCGGGACCAGAGAGAAGAAACAGTGGCGCCTGAATAACTGGCAGGCGCAGCTTGGATAATGGCATGTAAAAAACCTGCTTTTGCAGCGTTATTATTGTTATAGATGCTGAGATATTAGCGAGATCAGGCGCAGCTGGCAACCGAGCAGTTGCCCTGTAAGCCACAAATTTCATATACTTGCATAATTAGACCTTTAATTAATAATGTCCAGCCAGTTAAGAATAATTAAAAATCAGGGGATACCACCATGAGCAGTAATGCCTTTGAAGTTACCGAAAAATGTCTTGGATCAGCACCGCTGTTTAACGACACTCAGCAATGGATTTACGAGCTGGATAACCCCTATCTACACGGCGCCTACGCCCCCACGACCGACGAAATTGCCGTGGATGAGCTTGAGGTTATAGGTGAGCTGCCAGAGGATTTATTTGGCGCCTACTATCGCAATGGCCCCAATCCGGTATTTAAACCAAAAAACCTTTATCACCCTTTTGATGGCGACGGTATGGTGCATGCGATCTATATTCGCGACGGTAAAGCCTCCTACCGCAATAGCTATATTCATACCTATGCCTTGCAGCGCGAACTGGCTGAAAATCAGGCTGTGTGGCCCGGGGTTATGGGGCCCTTTGATTTTTCCCTGCCAGACTCACCGATTAAAGACACTGGCAACACCGATGTGATTCTATTTAACGGCCAGCTGTTACCCACCTGGTACAACGCTGGCGTGCCCTACAGCATGAACCCATTGACGCTGGAAAACCGCGGTGTTTTTGATCTTGAAGGCCGCACCAGACGCAAGATGTCTGCCCACAGTCATGTGGACTGGAACACAGGTGAGCTGCTATTTATGGACTATGGCGATGAGGCTCCCTTTATGACCTATGGCGTTGCCAATCCAGATGGCACATTGCGCCAGGAGGTTGAAATTGAAATCCCCGGGCCTCGGCTACCCCATGACCTTGGGTTCACCACCAACTACACCATTCTCCATGATCTGCCGTTTTTCCATGATATCGATGTGCTGCGCAATCACAGTATGCGAGTGCTAAAGTTCCACCGTGATCTGCCTGCGCGCTTTGGTGTGATTCCCCGTTATGGTCAGTCAAATGATATTCGTTGGTTTGACTGTGAGCCCTGTTTTATTTTGCATGTCTCCAACTGCTGGGAAGAGGGCGACTGGGTGGTGATGGATGGTTGCCGTTCGGTCAACCCGATGCCCGATGCCTCCAACGACGAAGGGGCTCTATCCCATATGCTGGCCTATATGCGTCTGGAGGCCAATAATTATCGCTGGCGCTTTAATCTGGTAACTGGAGAAGTTCGAGAAGGTGATATCTGCGACCTAAATACCGAGTTTAATAAGGTCAATCAGATCTATCAGGGTATCAAGGGCAAATATGCCTATCATCAGCGCATTCCGCTGCTGGAAGAAGGCGGCCACACATTGCGCTTTAATGGACTTATTAAGTACAACAATGACACCGGCCAATATGACGAGTGGAGCTATGGCGAGGGTGTCTTTGGCAGTGAAACACCCTTTGCGCCAGTTAAAGGCGCGAACAGGGATACCCCCGAGGATCAAGGCTATGTGATGTCTCTGGTTACAGACAGCAACAACTGGACCTCCGAACTACAAATATTTGATGCTCAGGATATCTGCCAGGGTCCCATAGCCAGGGTCAAAATGCCCCAGCGCGTACCTCTGGGCTTTCATGCCTGGTGGAGCCGCGGTGAGGATCTTTGGAAGTAAGGGTAATTGAACTCAGATAGCAATAGCTTTGGCACCAGAGCAAGCTCTATTAATAGAGCTCTGGATCAGATAGGGGACAAATGGTGTCTGCTGATTTTGCAGGAAGTGTTCTGGGGGGTTAATACTTTTAGTCAAATGTTGGCGGGCACCGGCGCCTCAAAGGGCGTGCTGACTGATCGCCTCAACTGGTTGCAGAGCATCGACTGTCTGCGTAAAGAAACCTCTGGCCGCCATCCGGTCTATCATCTCACCAAAAAATCCATCGAGCTCTATCACAACGGCCTAATGGCCATGGTCTGGGAACGCACCCACTTTAGCAGCCCTGATCTGGATAAGGTTGAGTTGGTGCATGATCGCTGTGGCAAACCCTTTTGGCCAGTGATGCAATGCGGTCGCTGCGATAAGACCGTCGATTCCCGAGATATTAGCTTTAAGCCAGGACCCGGAGCCGCCGTTGATCAGCGCGCTACCAAAACCAGACGCCGCTCCCCCGCAGCGACCCGCAGTAGCAGCAAAGCCCTGTACCACAATCTGATCGACCTGCTGGGAGATCGCTGGACTGCCAATCTGGTGGCTCTGGCCTTTCACGGCTTAAAACGCTTCGACGAATTCCATCGAGAGCTGCCAGTGGCTACCAATATTCTCGCCGACCGACTCAAGCGGCTAGTTAACGAGGGCGTACTCTCACAACAACCCTATCAGCGCAGCCCATTGCGCTATGAATATCAGCTCACCGATAAGGGGCGCGATCTATTTCCCTATTTTGTCACTCTGTTAAGCTGGGGTAATAAATACTGCAGCACCGATGCTGGCGACCCTATGCTGCTAACCCACAGTTGCTGCGGCAATACATTACAGGCTCAGGTTCGCTGTGATCAATGCTCTGAGGTACTAATCGCCACAGAGGTCCATTTCCATCTCTGAGTTCAATCAGTTGCCAATACCCTTATGAGCGGCTTTCTGCGATAATTTATCGATTGGAACTAAGGCTAGAGGTTAGATAGGTGCAGACAATTCGCGTCTGGGAAAAGGTCGATTACGACCAATTTCACCAGGAAATTATTCCTCTTAACCAACCTGCTCATATTAAGTCTGTTGTCGGGCACTGGCCTGCGGTAACCGCCGGTTCTGACTCCCCAGAAGCCGTAGTTAATTACCTTAAACAGTACGACAGCGAAAAAGTGATTGCTGCCCTTGTAGGCGACCCCAGCATTAAAGGCCGTTTTTTCTATCAGCCGGGCCTGCAGGCGCTTAACTTTCAAAAGGCTCAGGTTACGCTGGGTATTGGTCTGGACCGTCTCCTGGCCATTCAGCACGACCGCAACCCCCACGCCATTGCCCTGCAGGCCATACCTGTGGATCAGGTAATGCCTGGATTTCAACAGCTGCATCGACAGCCCCTGTTGGATGAGAACATAGGGCCAACCATGTGGCTGGGCAACCGCGCCACTGTGGCTCCCCATTATGATATTCACGATAATCTCGCCTGCGTCGTCGCCGGTCGGCGTCAGTTTACGCTGTTCCCTCCAGAGCAAATCAATAACCTCTACCCGGGGCCAATGATGACTACCCCTGGTGGCGTGCCTGTGAGTATGGTCGATATTAGTAACCCGGATTTAGACCAGTACCCGAGATATACAGAGGCGGAAAAATCGGGACAACAGGCGATTCTGGAACCGGGCGATGGAATTTTTATCCCAGCGCTATGGTGGCATGGCGTGGAATCTCTGGACGCCTTAAACATTCTTATCAACTACTGGTGGGGCGGCATGAGCCAGAGCCAACTATCCGCCAATGATAGCCTGATGCACAGTATGCTGAGCATTGCCAGACTCAGCCCACACAAGCGCGCTGCTTGGCAGAGGTTTTTTGAATACTATGTGTTTAGAACAGAGTCTGATCCCGCGGCTCATCTACCAGCGCAACTAGAGGATTTAGTCACCCAGCTAAGCCCAGAACTTCAGGCTCAGCTGCGTGATTTTCTCAGCAAGCAGCTGAGATAGGCATTCAATTTTAATGCCCTAACTAGATTCCGTGACTACATTCCGTGACTACATGGCCTCGGAGCGACAGTAATGATTGAGGAATTGCTGATGACTGGGCAGCTGCTCAACCAGTCTATCCACATTAAATTTAATGTTTTCTAGGAAGCCTTTCAGCTCGTCATCGGACATCATATTGACGATGGAATGATACTGCTCGGGCATTAGGCCCTGCCCCAACATCACCTGAGTCCAGCTATTTTCGGCAAACACGTCACCCGCTTTTTGGAATACCTTGCCGGTTTCTTTAAACAGATCTATGCGATGCTGCAGAGAGTCTGGGATGGGCATATTTTTACAGTGCCGCCAGAACTGAGTATCCTCGCGCTCGGTGACCTTATAGTGCAAAACGATAAAGTCGCGAACAAACAAAAACTCTTCGCGCATCTGAGTATTGAACTCCTCAACATCTGGCTTGCGAATACCGTCAAAGGGGAACATCTGCAGCAATCGGACAATACCGCGCTGTACTAAATGGATACTGGTAGATTCCAACGGCTCAACAAAACCACTGGCCAGACCCAGAGCGATACAGTTTTTATTCCAGTGCTGACGGCGCTGACCTGTCCGGAATTTAATCACTCTAGGTTCGGTCAGGGTTTCGCCTTCGACATTGCTTAGCAGAGTTTTTATCGCCTCATCGTCAGATAGGTATTTGCTGCAAAACACCATGCCGTTGCCCACTCGAGACTGCAGCGGGATACGCCACTGCCAGCCCGCGTCTCGGGCTATGGATCTAGTGTAGGGAATAGGCTCAGATACTGACCTCGTCTGCACTGCAACAGCACTGTCACAGGGTAGGTAGTGAGACCAGTCGTCATAACCAGTGTGCAGAGTCTTATCGATTAGCAGGCCAATAAAGCCACTGCAGTCTATAAACAGGTCACCCTCAACTTTTTGGCCAGACGCTAGGCTGACATGGGTAATATCACCCGAGCTATGGTCTGTGCCAACCTCAATAATCTTACCCTCAATGCGCACCGCACCGCACTGCTCTGCGATATTGCGCAAGAACTTGGCATAGAGACCGGCATCCATATGGTAGGCGTAGTTCAGGCCATTGCGCTGCAGAACAGCAAACTTATTGGCCTTTGCCGCCTGAAGTTCGGCACAGTACTCGCCAAATTCTCCGCTGATACCACGCTCTTTACCTTTTAACCAAAAATGTTGAAAACCGGCCGCCCAGCAGTCTTCGCCTGTGAAGCCAAAGGAGTGTATATAGTCTTCACCGACGTTTTTCCAATTTTCGAATGAGATACCCAGTTTAAAGGTACCCTGCACTGCCTTCATAAATTCCTGCTCGTTAATTTTAAGCAGTTGATGAAGTGTAATCATGGTGGGAATAGTGGCCTCGCCAACACCCACGGTGCCAATCTCGTCAGACTCAATCAACGAAATATCGAGATTTTTACCGATGAGTTTAGACAGCGATGCCGCCGCCATCCAGCCCGCTGTGCCGCCGCCAACTATAACTACCTTCTTTACCTTTTGTGTTGCCACAGTGCGTCTCCAATTAGTCTTCGACTACTTTTGCGTTTGACTCTTTCCCTGCAGTTTTTAAAACTTAGGCCTTACCGAGCAGTGCGTTTTTCTTATCGATCAGCGCTCGTATTCGAGCGAAGGATGCCATCTGCATGTAGATCGCTTGCAGATAACCCTCTTTGTTGAGACGCTCCAAGGTGTCTCCCTTAAGGTTTAACATTTTCTCTTCATTGACAGTATAAAAACCCAACAACTGATTGTTAGAGCCGTCATTAAGCGTGATTTCCAACGTAAAGGGTTCCAGCAGCTCATTGTCTAACAATGCGGCTACAAAGGCTTTGTTGTGCTGGTGGCCAGTATGGATAGCTTCTAGTCTGTTCAGTGCCTGCTGCAGATACTCAGTCTGATGACCTTCCGCGGTGAAAAGGGCCTCGCCTTTTTCAGTATTGACCCTGGGGTTGTCCATATTGATCGAGGCAACTGCATTTTTCTCTTCTTCTGGGCCCTGGAAACCAATCAAAAATGGCTGCCGCTGAATCATCATAGGTATATAGGTTGCGTCCCAACCGCTATCACTGAGAAACAAATTTTCTTTTTCTTCAAAGCCAAATAAGGCGACGGGATAAAACTGACCTGTGTCTCCATCTTTGCTAAAGAAGATCGGATAGTTAGATTGAATATTTCTAAACTCCAGGGGAAAGGTCATCGCGAATTTGACGTTGTCGCCATATTCAGCGCTGCGCTCGGTGATAACTTTAGTATCAGCATGGGCAGTTTTATTCAGTACTTGGTAGTTACTCATGGTTTCTCCGGTAAAGCCTAGTGCCATTCAGTCACGGCTTTTGGTTAAAGGACCAGGGCTATATTTTTTGTAAGCCGTAGGCGTATATTTTATTAATAAGTTCACGGTTAGTCGGCAGCGAATCTTTTAGCTGCTCTGTGCGCCTAGCATTCTCTTGGAACAAACTGCCAGCGCGACTTAATGCTTCGACCTCTGAACGCCGCTGAGTGGCGCTTGGCTGCGTTTCAAAACCCATACCGTAGAGCACGTATTGAAAACTAGCCGAAGGAAACATTTCGTCCACATGGCTGGTATCTCTATGCCACGGACTCTGGTGGCGCCACAGCTCAACCTGCTCAGCGAGACGCTCTGGAATACTGCTAGCCTTACGGTTTTCGCGCCAGTAGTCCTCTGTGCGCTCACTGAGAATATAATGGAGCTTGAGGAAATCAATAATGCGATCCCAGCGATACAGAAACTTGTTGTTAAAACGCTTGGCGACCAGATCCATCATCTGCCGGTTAGCAGGAAGTTGTTCTGCAATCATCGCCGCGGACAGCTCTACCAGAACCAAAGCCGAGGCTTCGAGAGGCTCTATAAACCCAGCCGACATGCCGACGGCAACACAGTTTTTGTGCCAAAACTCGGCTCTATGCCCTGGATCAAACTGAATCTTACGCACCATCGCATCGGCTGCTGCCTGCTCACCGGCCGTGGCTTTTATATATCTGAGTAATTCTTTCCGAGCAATTTCTTCGCTGTTGTATCGATCGGAATACACATGGCCAATTCCCCGGCGAGTTGGTAGGCCTATATCCCAGATCCAGCCAGCAGTCTGCGCCGTGGACAGAGTAAAGGACTGGATCTCATCATCGTCTGATGCGTAGGGAACCTGAGCAGCCAGTGCTGTGTTATTAAACAGAATATGGTTCACACTGCGCAGGGGCACCTTATAGTGTTCGCCCAGTAGTAATGCTCTTGAGCCGCTGCAGTCAATAAACAGATCGCCTTCAATTTCACCGGCGACATCGGTCATTATTGCGGCTATATCCCCGTTTTCTGCAGTCCTAATCGACTGCATATTGGCTTTGATATGTGTCACGCCGAGTTTTTCCACGCAGTGCTTGCGTAAAAATTCGGCAAATTTTCCAGCGTCAAGATGATAGCCATAATTAAGCTGGAACGCGTATTCCGGTGTGGATATTTTTTTCGGCGCATAGTTTCCATCGGCCATTGCGCCCTGAGGACACACAGCATCCGCAAAGTTAACCTGATCTCTCACCCGCTGCCAATGGGGCGCGAGGTTGGTCTCCCCATAGCTATGGGGAACCGTAAACGGATGCGTATAGTAGTCTTCGCCACCAGCGGCCCAACCGGAGAAATAGGTGCCCTGTTTAAAGCTGGCACTGCACTCGCGGAAAAAGTCGGTCTCTGAAATACCCATTTTTTGCAGGGTGCTGCGCATGGACGGCCAGGTGCCCTCACCTACGCCTATGGTACTGATATCAGGTGACTCAACAATACTGAGCTGAAAACCCTCTTTGCTATCGGCGATATGGTGCTCTGCAGCGATAATACCTGCAGTTAGCCAACCGGCGGTTCCACCGCCTAAAATAACAACTCGTTGTATTTTATTGTTCATTGATACCAGTTAATTGTACTGGGTCTAAATACGCTTACGGCCCAGTCTTATTGATTATTTGAATCCTAGAATAGCCTCTGGTCACAGCGGCCACAATCTTTAACTCTACTTTGTATACGGTAGAAATAAAGAAGCCGCTTAAAAAATTAAGCGGCTTCTCTGTACTTCATACACTAACAGTAGTTACAACTTCTAGGGTTTAGAAAGTGTAACGAACTCCTAGGTTGTAGCGAGCACCAGTCTGACCGGCTTGCAACACCTGAGCTTCTTCACGGCCGTAGACGCGGAAGTCAGCTTCAAGGATGTTAATACCGTCAAGGAACACAGTCAGGTTGTCGTTCACTTCGTAGCTTGCGCTCATATCCAACTGACCGTAAGAACGGATATTAGTTGGGTTGATCGCTGAAGAGCCCTGGCTCTGGCCAATGCCAGCCAGGAACTTATCACGCCAGTTGTAGGCGAAACGAGCCTGGAAGCCGCCTTTGTCGTAGAAGCCAATCAAGTTAGCCGAGTCACTCAACCCGTTTAGAACGAACTGCGTCTCAAGCGCCAGCGGGTTGAACTCTAAGTCAGCGTTGGCGATGGTGGCGTTAACAATAAAGCCGTAACCCGTATCACCGAAGTTGTGCTGCCAGTTCATCTCAATACCATCGACCTTAGCGGTCTTTTCATTGGTAGGAACAGCAACAGTGAACAACAGTGGATCGTTGGCATCAGTAGCATAGTATCTGCCGTCTGCATCGAAGGCACCGCTCATCGCTTGACCAATCGCAGTGTACTGAGACCCGGGATCCAGACCTTCAGCTGCAGCTGTATCAGCATAGAGACCACCAGATGCTGGGTCATTTAGACCGAACAGAGGCATTTGCTTAAAGCCGTTACCGATAAAGTTGTCTACAGTCTTCTGATAGTAACCAACCGACAGGTAGTCAGCATCGCCGTAGTACCATTCAACAGACAGATCAAAGTTCTCTGCTTCAATCGGTAGCAGTGAAGGATCACCACCGCCAGCGCGAGCATCGCGGAACTTAAAGGTCTGACCATCTACAGTGATACCACCTTTGATGCTTTCATAGCTTGGACGAGTTACGGTCTTGCTCACAGAGGCGCGAACTACTAAATCGTCTCTTACATCAATCGCGATATCCAAGTTAGGTAACAGCAGGTCATATGAACCTTCGTAGTCGTCAAAGGCTGAACCAGCACCCTGAACCAGGTAGAACTCGTTACCACCTTCCCAGTACACGTCGTCATAGGTAGGCGCACGTGCTGCCGAGATTACGTCGGTGTTTTCGTAGCGCAGACCAGCACGCAGATTCACAGGCATATCATTAAACTCTGTGTCATGTGTCAGCTGTGCGTAGGCTACAGTTGTCTCTTCAGTTGTTCGCTTGTCACCGGCCCATGCTGTTGAGGCACAGTATGGCGTACCACAGTCACCCACTGCCTGAGCAGCTGGTACGGGTAGAGTTTCAGCGCGTGCCGCCAGATCTTCAAGAGCAACAGTGAAGAACTCTGACTGACGACGTGCGTCACCACCACCAGATACCTGGTCAAATGAACCAGCCATAGAGGCTCTGGTTAGCAGGTCACTGATGTAGCCAGGCTCTGAGATACCACCCCAGGTGCCGCGCTCAACAACTGCACTAGTGGTACGGTTGCTCACTTCAGTCAACTCGAGACCAAAGTCGATGCTGCTGCTGTCAGACATTTCGAAGGTACCGCTAAAGCGAGACTGAGTAATGTCCATGGCAGAGGCGTCATTGGCAAATACACTACCAGTGATGATCATGTCGTCTTTATATAGAGGACGCTCTGCACCATCGGCACCAGAGTTAAGGCCCAGCTCCAGAATCGGCAGATCCTGATCGTAGTAACCTGTAGTCACAACACGGTTAAAGCTAGCCATGGTAATCAGCGAGCTGGTACCAAAAGGATTGTTGGCACCTTTTTCTGCTGTGGAATCATGGTAGTCAAAGGCCAGTCTCAGCGTATCGCTGAACTGCCAGTCAAGATTGATACCGAACGATGAGTTTTCGCTAGTTACACCGTCATGGCCAACACCCATAGCAAAGTCACTATTGGGGCTAGCTTCGCTGTACATAAGAGGTGATGCAATCAGACCGTCGTCCCACACAGAGCTCTGCGTGTTGTTACCCAGGTTAAACCAGGCAGACAGGTCGTTGTATCTACGGTCCAGATCAAATTCAGAATAGGTGTAATCAACTGTGGCTGTGAACTCAGAAGATGGAGCCCACTGCAGAGTCAACTGACCATTTACACGATCAGACTCGTACTCAGAAAGGTTGTATGCAGTGCTCTGAGGAATCGACATATTGCCATTGGGGTCTGTGGGTCGATTCTGCTGCAGCTCGTTCATTGGAACAGAAGTCCAACCACCGTCGGTATCGCCAGCAGTGGTGTGCCAACCGCCAACGCTACCAGTGTTAACTGCATTGTTACGCTTCTGAGAAGAGGCGCTAATAGCGATACCTACGGTGTCATCAGCAAATGTCTTAGAGATAAGAGCAGACATCTCTGGAGTGACGCTGTCACCAGTCTCAGTAGATGAATCCATAGCCATCTTCGCACCGAAGGTTGCTATATCACCAGCTTCTAGAGGTTTAGTTGTAATGATATTTACAGTTGAACCTACACCACCGGTCGCTGCTGCAGCGTTACCAGTTTTGTGAACCACAACTGCTGAAATTCCTTCTGAGGCCAGATCACCGAAATCAAAAGAACGGTTAACACCGTTGTGAGTTGGCATCTGACGACCGTTAAGGGTCACGAGGTTGTACTCTGGACCGAAGCCACGAACTGTAATCTGGCTACCCTCACCGCGCTGACGATCAATAGATACACCGGTCACACGCTGCAGAGACTCTGCCAGGTTAGTGTCTGGGAACTTACCCATATCTTCTGCAGAGATTGCATCTGCAACACCAGCCGAGTCGCGTTTGATATCCATTGCACGCTTCAAACTCGCGCGAATACCACCCTCGACAATTACTTCCTCGATCTCAACACCATCTTGAGCGAATGCAGGTATCGTTGCGCCAACTAAAGCCAACGCCACGCTGCTAGAAAGAATTTTCTTTTTAAATACCATGTTGCTAAACCCCCTAAGTAGAAAAATAGTAAAACTGCGGACCCATTCTTATAAAATTTATAGATAGATAAGCCCAAGCTTATAAGTTACCTCGTCGGCTCCGCGAAATACACAGTATTTGAGACCAAATACAGAAATATGCGATAACAGGGGCCAAATCAGCAAAATTTGCTTATAAAGCCGCTATTTAAGGCCATATCTGCAAAATCAGCGGCGCGCAACCAGCCCGGCCATCTGGCCTAAACCTGCGTTTTTAGGCTTTTTTATAAGCGGTAACCGCCTAGTCTGCCGTCGCTGTACCCCAGTAATTGTAACCGGCAAATTTAGGCGTACTCGGCAGATACATTTCCTGCATAGACTGGATGCTAAACCCGGCTTGAGTGATAAGCTCGGGAATATCCCTATTGAGGTTGCAGCCACCGGCGATTTTACCCCAGACGGGGTTGATACGATTCTGCCACCTGGCCACATTTTGATCTGGCGCTGCGCCATGCTCACAAAAGATCATTCGCCCCCCCGGCTTGAGCACCCGACGAATTTCGCGGTTTGCTGCAGGTACATCTGGAATTGTGCAGAGGGTGTAGGTCAACATCACCGTATCCACGTGATCATCAGGCAGCGGGATATTCTCTGCGCCAGCAAGGATAAATTCGACCGGCATCTGGTGCTTGAGCGCAACTTTTTTGGCCAGCTCATTTAACTCAGACGAGGGGTCGAGGCCATAGAGCTTTTCAATATTGGCGCTCTGGTAAAAAGGAAGGTTGAGGCCAGAGCCGATGCCAATCTCTAACACCACGCCCTCAGCCAGAGGAACCACTTTTTGACGCTGATAATTGATTGGTTTAGAGCCGCAGGCGCAGTTTAAAAAATGCGGCAATATATATTTATCGTATAAACCCATGTTCGACACCCATCATTTCTTTGATTTTTATTGGCGGTCTAAAATAGCTTCCATCTCATCCATAATGGTGTTCATCCGCGTCACCAGAGCGCGATAGGGTGCCGGCGTTGCCATATCAATCCCCGCATTTTTCATCAGTTGATAGGGGTAATCCGAGCCACCGGCTTTCAGCAATTCAATAAAGTCTTGCTGAGCCTGAACGTCCTGACTGGAAATCCGTTCCGCCAGTCCCGCTGCTGCAGTAATCGATGTCGCATATTGAAAAACATAGAAGTCGCGGTAAAAATGTGGAATGAAAGCCCATTCCATAGCGTACAGATCGTCAATAGTCACCACACCTAGATCATGCCCATGATAACGCTTTAACAGTTCAAGATAGATCTTACTGAGCTTGGCGCCAGTCAATACGTTGCCGGCCTCGACCTCTTCGTTCATCTTTAACTCAAACTCTGCAAACATGGTCTGTCGGAAGAATGTACCGCGCAGTGATTCTAGGCCACTGCCCAGATAAAATAATTTTTCTTGGTCCGTCTGGGCTTCGGAAACCACCATATCTTGCAACAACATCTCATTCATAATGGATGCAGTTTCGGCAATAAAAGTAGAGTAGCCGGCATTTTCCCAAGTCTGGGTTTTGTTAGCCAACACCGAGTGCACTGCATGACCATACTCATGAGCAAAGGTCGAGGCACTGTCGTAGTCATCGTTGTGGTTGAGCAACACATAGGGATGCACATCATAGGCCCCACCGGACATATAGGCCCCAGAGCGCTTGCCCTCTGATGGATAGACATGCATCCAGCGACCCTCAACACCAGCGTCATAACCCGCCATATACTCGTCGCCCAGAGGCGCCAGTGCGCGGCGTGTCAAGGCTATCGAATCTTCAATGGAGAAGGTTTTATCTAAATCGACTAGCGGCGGATATATATCGTAGTAGCGCATATCATCTTTGATATTCAGCATGCGTTTGCGCAGCTTAAAGTAGCGGTGCAATGTTGGCAGTGCAGTATTAACCTCGGCTACCAGAGTTTGGTAAACAGCCTCTGGCATATTATCGTCGTACAGTGCGCGACCCAGAGAGCTCTCATAGTTGCGAACCTGGGTGCGGAATACCAACCCCTGCACATGGCTGTTCATCAGAGCACCAAGAGTGGCTTCAAAATCTTTCCAAACGCCCCAAAACGCATTGAAGACTGCTTTGCGGTCTTCCCGCACCGATGCTTGGCGACCCACAGAATAACCGGACTGACTCAGGCGCAATACTTCACCACTAGATAGAGTCACCTCTGGCCAGGGCAGGTTCGCATTGGCCAGCACCGAGTATACCGTCCCAGAGGTGCCCAGGAACTTGCTCGACTTGGCCAAGACAGTCTCAACCTCTTCACCCAGCGTATGAGGCGCCTGACGCAACGAATTCTCAATACCAAAAACATGCTTCTCAAACTCTGGTTCGGCGGCGATAAACTCGCGAATTTTTGCCTCACCCAGACTCAGTAGCTCAGGGCTATACCAGCTTACTGAAGCGCCAATATCACTGTAGAGATTCACTGCCAGTTGACGGCGTTCGGCGTTATCTGCATTGCCTGTGTCTTCATCAGCAAGCAGGCTGGCATAGATGTAAACACGCACCACTTCTTTATAGACTTCTGAGATAGTATCGGCAGCATAGAGAAATGATGCAGAGCTATCACCCAGAGTTCCTTTTAACGCGGCCAGCACCTGAGCCTTTTTCGCAGCGTCCAGGCGAGCTCTGTCCCAGGCCTGGTTATCTGGATACAGATCAGTCAGATCCCAGATATATTTTTCGTCCACTATTTGTTGTGCCGCGCCGTTGGCCGAACCTTCCGCCTGAGACGAGTTCTGAGGCTCCGAGCAAGAGATCAAAACTGCACAGACGAAAAAACCGCTAATAAGCTTGGCGTGCTGCAGTAACTTAGACATAGGTTTAACCCTGTTATTTTAATCGATGATAACCTTGAGACAGATTGTACCGGTAGCCACAGAGAAGGAAAGTCCCCTCTGTGGCTCAGGCTATGCTGCCGGTGCGCGGTGCCTAGGCGCCGAGGAACTGCTCTGCAGTTAGGTCGTAGCAGGTACTGTCCAATTCAGAGACCAGCGCAAGGCCTGCACAGGCCTTTGGGAGCTCGTAGCGGAAAAAGAATTGGGTGGCCGCCAGCTTACCCTGATAGAAGGCAGCATCCGCTGCACTGCCATTAGCCAAACCGTCGGACGCTGCAATGGCTTGTTTAAGCCACATCCAGGCGATAACTATATGGCCAGCCGCATCCAAGAAGATAGTTGCATTAGCCAAAGCCAGCGCCTTGTCTTCACAGGCAGCAACAATTTTCACTGTCTCTTCCATCTGGCTCAGTGCAGCTTCCAGCTTAGTCCACTGTCCTGTCAGTGCCTTATGACTGGCCGCAGCATCGATGGTGTTTTGAATTTCTTCGCGCAGTATTGCTACTGCAGCGCCGTCGTGCATCTGCACCTTGCGCCCAAGAATATCCAGGCCCTGAATACCCCAGGTACCCTCATGAATATGGTTGAGTCGATTGTCGCGATAAAGCCGTTCCACAGGATACTCGCGGGTATAGCCATACCCACCCAAAACCTGAATGGCGAGTTTGTTGGCTTCGAGGCAGTATTCGGAGGGCCAGGACTTACAGATAGGTGTCAGCAAATCCAGCAGTAGGCCCATGCGTTTATTTTGCTGGGTATCATCTGAGAGTTTTTGCTGATCGATAATTTGCGAGCTGTAGTACATCAACATCTGTGCGCCTTCAACAAAGGCCTTTTGGGTCATCAACATACGTTTTATATCGGCATGCTCACTGATCATTACCTGCTGCAACTGGGGATCTTTATTGGCTAGATCACGGCCCTGAGGGCGGTTGCGGGCATAGTCCAAACTATAGAGATAACCGCCTAATGCTGTCATCACTGCCGACATTCCCACTGAAATACGCGCCTCGTTCATCATGTGGAACATATTGGCAAGACCTTCGTTTTCATTGCCAACTAGGTAGCCGATTGAGTCTCCACCCTCGCCAAAATTGAGCAATGTGTTAGTGGCACCTCGACAGCCCATCTTGTGATTGAGTCCAGCCAGAGCGACATTGTTGCGCTCGCCCAGAGTGCCGTCGGCATTGACTCTGATCTTGGGCACCAGAAACAATGAGATACCTCTCACGCCTGCTGGGCCACCCGGGACCTTGGCCAGTACCATATGGATAATATTGTCGCTTAAATCCTGCTCGCCACCGGATATCCACATTTTGGTGCCAGTCAGTTTGTAGCTGCCGTCCGCTAAAGGCTCTGCTTTGGTGGTTATGTCGGCAAGCGATGAGCCAGCCTGAGGCTCGGACAGACACATGGTGCCAAACCAGTCACCGGCAACCAACGGAGCCAGATACTTATCTTTTAGCTCATCTGAACCACAGGCATTGAGCATATTAGCTACGCCCTGAGTTAAAAACAGGTAGATATGTATGGGGTTGTTGGCGCAGACAAACATGCCATTTAACGCCTGATCGACCATCCAGGGTAGCTGCATACCACCAATGTCAGCGTCGTAGCCAGAGGCGCAGAGGCCTGCCTCTTTAAATGCACTGATCGCCTGTTTTACTTCAGGAATGGTTTCAACTGCACCATCGATAAACTGCGGCTCGTTGGCATCTAGCTTGCCGGCACAGGGTAAAAATTCTTCTTCGGCGATTGACTGGCAGAGATCAAACATTGCATCCAATGATTCGCGGTCGTAGTCAGAGTAGCGCTCCGACTGCAACACCTGCTCGAGCCCTAAAGCCTCGTAAAACATAAAGTCCAAATCGCGACGATTGACGATCATTGACATGATTTTTCTCTCTTATAAATTAAATAAACAGGGTTGACCAGGTTAGCTTGCAGCCGGCGCAACGCCATCGACCTGACAGCGAGCTTAATTTGACAGCTGCTGTGCTTCCCAGTCTTCAATTAACTGATGGGTATTCTGCTGCCAGGGATGAAAATCCTCACGGAAGAAATCTTTGTAAGGCCGCCAGGTGCCACGCAGCATCCCCTGCTTACCAAACAGAAACACCAGGCCAGAGGCCCAGACCTTTAGACTCCATAGTTTGCCATCGCGGCGCAGCATATGGCGAACCCCATGAAGAATATCCCAGGTCAGGAAAAAGGTACTGCGGCGCATGGCAGCGCGGCGCATTTTCTCGGTACCGCCAATAGCTCGGTATACATCAAAGGCGACTGATTTATGCTCCATCTCCTCGACAGCATGCCACTTCCAAAGCTTTGCCATCGCTGGATGGGCTTTGGCAAACAGGTTGTCTTCTCCAAGAGCCTTTTCCGCTAGCACTGCGGTCAGATGCTCAACTGCCGCCGTTCCTGCCAGCTGCTCGCGGGCTGGAACGTTCTTTTTTACCCAACTCATGCGCCGGCGCAGGGGGCCCTCCAAAGCTTCTAAATCATAGCCACGCTGAGCACAGAGCATTTCGTTGTAACGCTGATGTTCGCGCAGGTGCACTGCCTCCTGGCTGTAGAACTGACGCATTTCCTCCTGCAGCTTGGGGTCGCTGATACGGTCTCTATAGTGGCGCACAGAGTTTATAAAAAACTGTTCGCCCAATGGGAATGTGATCGACATAGCGTTAAACCAAGCTGTCGCAAAGACATGGTTGTCCATCCATTCGCCCTTGAGAGCCTCAGCAATATCCAGCTCAGGATTGCGCTTTTTGATCGGCACATTGGTTGGCGTAAAAGACTGCGGCTGATTCATTAGAAATAACCTCTACATGCGCTCGACAATAATGGCTGGCGCCATACCGCCACCGGCACACATGGTCACTAGGCCACGCTTTAAACCGCGACGCTCCAGCTCATCGATCATGGTGCCAATCAATACAGAGCCGGTGGCTCCAATGGGGTGGCCCAAAGCCATTGAGCCGCCATTGACATTAACCTTTTCACGATCCAGATCTAGGTCACGAATAAACTTCTCTGCAACCACCGCAAAGGCCTCGTTGATCTCCCATAGATCAATATCTTCTTTTTGCAGACCCGCTCTTTCGAGCACGCGCTTAGCTGAGGGTACTGGCGCGTTGAGCATCAGCGCCGGGCAGTCTCCCATGTTGCCATAGGCCACAACCTTGGCTCTGGGTTTCCATCCCTGCTTTTTTGCATAGTCAGGCGAGGCTAAAAGCAGTGCTGCCGCACCATCTACAACGCCAGAAGAATTGCCAGCGTGATGAACATGTTCAACCTTTACATCGGGGTATTTCTGGGCCATTAACTTGGCGTAGGTGGTACCCTCTTCATCTAGCGGCATATGGCTTAATGTTGCAAAAGAAGGCTTTAATTCAGCAAGGGTTTCCATCGTAGTGCCAGGGCGTGGAAACTCATCTCTGTCCAGCGCTAAAGTACCGTCATCCTTATACACAGGCACCAGACTTTTATCAAAGTAGCCGTTCTCGATGGCATGGGCAGCTCGGCGCTGGCTAGTCTCGGCCAATCGGTCGAGGTCTTCACGGGAGATCCCCTCAATAGTAGCAATGGTATCAGCACAGAGCCCCTGATGAGACTGGCCATACATTTCCCGTAGGTGCATATTGCCAGAGTCTACAAAGGGCATGGCATCGTTGCCGTGCCTGCCGTAACTGGACATCATTTCACAGCCACCGGCAATCACCAGATCTTCCATTCCCGACATAATGGATGCCGCAGCCATATTGACCGAGGTAATACCAGAGCCGCAGAAACGATCCAGAGTAACTCCACTCGAGGTGACGTCATAGCCAGCATCCAGAGCAGACATTCGACCCATATCATTGCTGTTCTGACCACGCTGAGCATTGCAGCCCCAGATAATATCTGCAACGTCCTCCGTCTTGAGGTTGTTGCGCTCGGCTAATGCCCTGAGCACAGTAGCACCGAGACGCTGAGGATGAATTTCGGTGAGTGCGCCACGGCCCGGCTTGCCAATCCCGCGAGGGGTGCGGCAGGCATCAATAATCCATGCTTCGGTCATACTTTGTACCTTTGTGGTGGGGCTCAGGCTGATTTTAAATGGATCGCTGAGCGATGTTTTTTTAGAATTTTTATGAACGCTACTGTATTTATTGGCTCGGTACTATTCAAGTTTTGTTATGACCAGCGGTTCAAAAACTGCCCGTCGCAAGCACCGAGAAAAACCGCGTACGAAACTCGGTCAAGCAGAGCAAGCTAGGTAGCCGACAATATATTTTTACTCAGGCTTCGGAGCTGAGTGCATTGTCGAGGCTGTACTAGCAACTAGACAGACCATTATTGGCTCGGCAAGCGCCCAATGCATCTTGTATCTCTCAGGCTTGGAACCCTAGAAAGATATTCGTAGCCCAATATTATCAGTTACTATGGACCCTAATGAGGGGGTCCAATAATGAAAATAACGAAGCGATTTAGACAGGTTGTAGTGGTCTGTTTGGCAATTTTTTGCAGCACTCTGCTGGCGGTCAACCTTGACCTACAAACAGAAAGTCAGGGCGAGCGACTGTTCGACCCAGCACCCAAAGACGAATCTGGCAGGTTTGAAAATCTCAGCCCAGATCTCGACAGAGGTTCTAGCGCGGTTCACATTGGTTTTTTTCTGCGCCGCTTTGCAACTATTTTTCGCGGCAATCAGGGCGCGCCAGAATCAGTGCCCAACGAGGGAAGCTTTTTGCGCAGTAACAAAAGTATCCCCACTGTAACCTGGGTAGGTCATGCCACTCTGTTAATGCAGATGCAGGGCGTAAATTTTTTAACGGATCCCATATGGTCTAACACCCCCAGCCCTGTGCCTATGATTGGCCCGAGCCGCTTTGTAGCACCTGGGCTAAAAATAGAAGACTTGCCTGTAATAGACTTTGTGGTGATCTCCCATAACCACTATGACCATTTGGACCTGCCTACTCTGATCCAGTTAGCGCGCAAAAATTCAGACACTGTGTTTTTTGTCCCTTTAGGAAATGGCGAAGTATTGCGCAACCAGGGTATCAATAATGTGCAGGAGTTGAATTGGGGCGACCGAGTGCGCTACAAAGAGCTGGTGGTCCATTGCCTACCCAATCAACACTGGAGTAAGCGCAGCCTAACTGATACCAGAAAAGCCCTGTGGTCTTCTTGGGCTGTGATAGGCGCGGATAAGCGATTTTACTTTGCCGGTGATACCGGCTATTTCGATGGTTTTAAAGATATAGGTAACAAGCTGGGGCCCTTTGATCTAGCCGCTGTACCCATAGGCGCCTACGAACCCAACGTCATGATGAAGCCGACCCATATGAACCCTGAAGAAGCGATTCAGGCGGCGCTGGATGTGCAGGCAAACACTGCGGTTGCTATACACTTCGGTACCTTTGACCTGTCCGATGAGCCCCTTGAAGAGCCGCCACAGCGATTTAAAGTAGCGGCTGATGCCACGGCTTTAGCTAAGGACAACAGCTGGGTGTTGAAGATTGGTGAAACCCGCGAGTTCTAAGCGCTGAACTCCCGAAACCTCATAAAAAGATAGTCAGAGATAAACAATGAACAGAGTTACCATGCTGTCCAACAGCCTTAAAAAACCACTTTTGATCGCGGCTTTCACCGGCCTTTTAGCACTCAGTGGCTGCAGCGAATCCAATTCGGGCAGCACAGAGCAGCAGGTAGTTGCAAGCTTAGATGCAGAGCAGCTGAGCAACCTTATGCAGCTTCCTCTAGACTGCGCTGAGGTCGAGTACCCCAACAAACTCAATCAGGTACTAGCCAATGCTGATGACCTGAGATCACCCAAGGATTTGCATCCGGCTTTTTATGGCTGTTTTGATTGGCATTCTGCTGTGCATGGCCATTGGTCCATGGTTAGATTAATGAAGGAACTGCCAACCGTAGAGGGCCATCAGCAGGCGAAAGCTATTCTCCAGCGGCATATCACTGCAGATAACATTGCCGCAGAGTTAGATTACATGCGCGCCAATCCCTCTTGGGAGAGACCTTATGGCTGGGCCTGGTTACTTAAACTGATGCTCGAATTGGATACCTGGCAAGACCCTATTGCGCCGCAACTGACTGCTGCGCTGAAACCACTGGCGGACGAAATCGCGGCAATGTACATCGGCTATCTGCCAAAACTGGTCTATCCCATTAGAGTGGGAGAGCACAGCAACACCGCCTTTGGGCTGACCTTTGCTTGGGACTATAGCCAGCAGTTTAATGATTTAAACTTGCAGAAAGCGATTGCCCAACGCGCGACGGATTACTTTGGCCAAGACCGCGACTGTCCGCTGCAGTGGGAGCCCAGTGGCTATGACTTTTTGTCGCCCTGCCTAGAAGAGATTGATCTGATGCGCCGGGTCATGCCGAACGACCAGTTTATCTCCTGGGTAAATAAATTTTTGCCGTCGCTGGCTTCACCAAATTTTTCATTAGAGGTGGGCCTAGTATCAGACAGAACTGATGGCAAACTGGTACATCTCGATGGACTTAATTTTAGTCGCGCTTGGGTTTTTTATGGCTTGGCAGATCAATATCAGGAGTTTGCTCATTTGAGAAAAATAGCTGATCAGCATATGGCTTATTCACTTCCTAATCTGGTGGGCGATAGCTACGAGGGAGGCCACTGGCTAGGCTCCTTTGCTATCAATGCTCTCCTGAGATAGCCGCCGACACCTAGGATACCCCCCACCAGATTCTAAATAACCGCTTACAACCAATAGAGGTAAACCATGTCAGTCTCCCTTTACAATAGCTCTGTGCCCGTCATAGTTCAGTGCCTAGATAATCTTTCCGATCTGCTTAGCAAAGGTGCGGCCTATGCCGCAGAAAAGGAAATAGACGAGTCCGTAATGACTAGCGCCCGGCTCTTCCCCACGATGTTTCCCCTGGCTAAGCAGGTGCATATTTGCTGTGACATGGTTTGTCGCGGCGGTGCGCGGGTAGCTGGTGTCGAACTGCCTGAGGCTCAGGAGGAACTGACATCCTTTGCCGAGCTGCAGCAGAGAATCGATACCAGCAAGGCCTTTTTGATGTCTCTTGATAGAGCGGCCATGGATGCAGCAGCGGACTCAATAGTCAATATAAGTGCTGGCCCCTACGAGCTGAAGTTTACCGGCTACAGCTGCGTCAACAACTGGATTCTGCCTAATATGTATTTCCATATCACCACTGTTTACAACATCCTGCGTCACAATGGCGTGGAGATTGGCAAGATAGATTTCTTGGGTGGCGCCAGACTGATTAGCTAAACTGGCATAGGATAGAAAGCCCTGTATTTGAGGGCCCTCTGTTAGAAGGTAGTGTGCCCAACAGCAGAATATAGATAGTAAAAAGGCCTCCGTTGGAGGCCTTTTTTAATAGCATTTTAGACTCAGGCAGAGTTGGCTGCGCGCAGCAATCGGCCCATTGGCTTTTTACCCAATTCGGTGCTGAAATCAGTATTTTCCCAAGCTAGGTGTCCGCCAATCATCACCAGATCTACAACACCATCTGAACGATTTACTAGCTGTTCGTGGCTGTATTCTTCTCGATGAATACGCTGTGCACTCTGCTCGCCGTCGTAGTCTGCGAGCTTTTTAGGGTCGATCAGAATAAGGTCAGCGACATCGCCTTCATCAATAGTGCCGCCTTCAACACCAAACACATCAGCGGCATCCTTGGTTAGGCGCTTAACCATATAGCTAACGTCCTGATCTCCCCCCTGAGCTGCCAACTTAAGGCTACGCAGATTGACATCATAAAAAGCCATATTGGTTAGATGGGCGCCACTGTCGTTAAAGCCAGGCAGCAACAGCGGGTTCATCAGCAGTTCTCGCACGGTTTGCAAATCGCGATTCGCCGTGATGGTGCTCCAGGTCAGCTCGTTGTCGAAGGAGCGCAGCATCTGCAACATAAAGTCTCCCTCGTCCTGAATCCAGGCGAAGTCACTGGCCACAGTGCTGCGCTCTTGGTCCGTCATATCCTCTGAGTACTGTCCGTTGTTAATCGCTTGGATACGGTCAAAAGCCTGCTGAAAATCCATACCCTGCCACTGAGTCTGCGGACAGCGCTCGATATGCATATCAGCTAGTGTGCGATGGAAAGCATAGTCTTCGAGGTTGATCAGACGCTTGAGGCGCGCCAGACTCCAGCCTTTTTTGCCCTTCATCCACATGGCTTTGAATGCCTTGCTGTAGTCTGGGTCGTTGAGAATGGCACGACGACCTTCGCGGTCTTCCAGGTCGGTCTCGTTAAGGCGACGCAACTCGGGAATCTCTTCAGCCAGTGGCGTTACCGCACCATCACCCCAGGTTTTAAAAGGGGCTCCTAGGGCCTGCATATGAAAGTCACCCTTGATCAGGCGAGAGTTGAGCATGCGCGCTAACAGTTTGGTCAGGCGAGCCAGACGCCAGTTGTTAGTGATATCCAAGGCCGCCACTACAGTGGTGCGCAAGGGCTTGCCATAGAGACGACCGCTGGTCAGCAAGAAGGTTTTTAAGGTCCCAATTACACTGTCTTTTGGTGGTGTAGCCTGCCATAGCGCGCCCTCTTCGCGCACCACGCCAGCCAGTGCTTTTAGCTCAGGGAACTTAGCAAACTGCGTAGGGATAGTTTTTTCGCAATGGGGCTGTGCTGCTAGGTAATGAAATGGCAGTGCATCAGTAGAAAATCCAGCATAGCCCTGTTTTAGCCCATCGCGCAGCGAGTCTTTCATTTGCTCCAGCTCATCGCTAGTGGGCTCGCGGCTAATACTGTTTTCAAAGCCCATCTTCTCGATGCGCAGCATCGAATGGGGGAACAGTGCCACCACATTGGGGCCAAGGTTTAGTTGCTCTAAATGGTTTAAGTAAGCGCCGGGGTTGTCCCAGCTTACATTGTCGGCGCAGTTTTTTAACACATGCTTGGGGATGTTTTCGACTCGCGCATAACAGCTTACGATTGGGTCATTGACACCGTCTCGCTGGGCGCCAAAGGCCAGCCCCAGGCTACAGTTAGCAATGACTACTGAGGTAGTGCCGTGACGAGTAGACTCTGGGAGCCCGGGAGCTACTTCCAGTTCGAGATCGTAATGGGTATGAATATCAAACAGTCCAGGCATTAGCCAGAGCCCAGTCGCATCTATGACGCGCTGGGCGACACTGGCATCCAGTTGCTGGCCTCGGGCAACAATGCGCCCATTGGCGATGGCCACATCTTCGATCACCGGCTGTTCACCGCGATTAAAGACCTTGGCATTGGTAATCAATGTGTCGAAACCTTGAGCTTGTGTCATGACCTTTCTCTTTATGATTCTTATGGTTCTTATACTTTTTGATTTCTGTGGCTGTTGGTTTAAACCCGACCCCTATGATCACTGCCCCACATGGACTATCGTCGGCTTTTGGGCCAGAATGCTGTGATCAAAAATAACAAAAAGAGCCGCAGACTCGGTCCGATTATATGACTTCATTGGCTAATAATGCACCATCAGGCCCGGCAAATTGGTTCGCTCAGGGGGACTATCTGTGTCTACAGGGTCATAATATATTTGTTAGGGATAGCGGCGTGTCGCAACTGCCCACCCTTTTATTACTGCATGGCTTCCCTACATCCAGCTGGGACTGGCAGCCCCTGTGGCAGGATCTGAGCGCAAATTATAGGCTGATTGCTCTGGACATGCTGGGCTTCGGTTTTTCGGACAAGCCCGACCCTCACCATTACAGCATTCACGGGCAGGCAGATATTGTCGAGGCTCTGGTAACGGCTAAAGGGCTGAATAAATTACATGTTTTGGCTCATGACTATGGCGACACCGTGGCTCAAGAGTTGCTAGCGCGACAGCTTGAGGGCAATGGCGCCGGTCAATGGCTGTCCTGCTGCTTCTTAAATGGTGGGCTATTTCCAGAAACCCATCGCGCCCTCTTAACACAGAAGTTACTGCTGAGCAGATTTGGCAGCCTACTGAATCGCTTTACCGGCTTCGCTAAGTTTTCACGGAATTTCAGCTCTGTGTTTGGCGCTCAGACCAAGCCTAGCCAACAGCAGCTTCAGGAGTTCTGGTGGCTAATTAATTACAATCAAGGCAAGCACCTGTTCCATAACTTGATTACCTACATGCGCGATCGAATCGAACATCGGCAGCGCTGGGTATCAGCGCTGCAGCAATCAACCATTCCTTTGGCACTGATAAATGGTGCCGTCGACCCAGTATCTGGAGCCCATATGGTAGCTCGCTACAAGGAATTAGGGTGCAGGCTAGATTATTCTGGCAATCTACCCCTTATCGGACATTATCCGCAGGTGGAGTCCGCTCAGGAGGTCGCTAGCCATTATCAACAATTCCTGCAGGCCACTGCTGAAAAAAGCCTCAAGGGAGACTGAAATGAAACACCAATCCAACCAGCTAAGTAAGAATGCTCAGACTCCCCAAGCGGTGCTCGCCACTGCAGACCTGCAGCCATGGCTGGGGGAAATGAGCTTTGAGCAGGCCTGCCAGCACTATGAACAGCAGGGTTATATTGTATTTAAGGATGTTATGGATCAGGGCCAGATACAGAGGGTTCGCGATGCACTAGCGCCCTACCTCACTACCACTGGCCGCAATGATTTCGAAGGGTTCAAAACCAACCGTGTCTACAGCCTTCTGGCCAAATCACCTGAGGTATTCTCTGAGATGGTCAGCCATCCGCTGGCTCTAGCCTTTGCAGAGCGAGAGCTGGGGCAGTCCTGCCTATTGTCCGCGCTGCTGGCAATTAACCTTATGCCAGGGGAAACCGTCCAGGGCTGGCACTGTGATGACGCTCAGGTAAATATTCCGCGACCGCGCAAAAGCTTTGGAGTCAGCACATTTTGGGCGATTGATGAAACGACCGCGCTTAATGGTGCTACAGAGTTTATCCGCGACAGTCACACCTGGTCTGAGGATAAAGCGATCTCGCTTGGGGATATTGATGATCTTATGGATCCCAGAGAACGTGACCCTCGCCATGATCCGCAGCCAAGAACTGATACATTTAAAGTACCTCTGACGCCTGGCTCAGTGTTAATTGCCAAGAGCAGCCTGTATCACCGTGGCGGTGCCAACTTATCTGATGCGCCGCGTCTAGTGGTAACACCACAGTACTGTGCCGGCTGGGCGCGACAGCTGGAAAACATGCCGCTGGCCATACCAGCGGAGATTACCCGCCAACTCCCCAAGCGGGTGCGAGAATTGATTGGCTACAATATCCACGAGGCTTTTATGGGTTATGTGGACGGCATGCACCCAGAAAAAACCCTAGCCCCCAGAGCCGCCGACTCTGACTAGTCGCGGCTGAAGTAAATATTTTTTAGATACAGCTTCTTGTTCTCAGCGCGATGTTGGCTGAGTAACGACAGCACACCAGTCACATCTTTAAGGTCAGTTCCTGCATTTAATTCAGCTATCGAGAGTTTGTAACTGGCCCATTGCTGGGTCACCGGATTATCAGTATCTGGACCAAATGCTGCGAAGTTATTGACCTGATCACCATCCAAATAACGTCCGGTTTGAAAGCCAATATTAAATCCAACCTCTGCATCACCTCGGACATCAAAGTGCAGGTAACCAGACTTGAAGTTTTCTAGGTTTTCACCAACTTCAGCCTGAAACTCGAGGCTAGTACCCCACCAGTCGCTGGCGCGAGTAACCACGCTTACCACGCCTTGAGGTGACATTTCTATGCTGACCGTGCCCTCCCAGGGAATCAGTTTCAATGGGGCACTGGGGTAGGTCATATTGTTGTCAGCAGAGGGCTGCAGAGACTCATGGGCCACAATGTAGCGGTCCGTAGTGACAGCTTCTCCAGTCGTCATAGCCGAATTGACGGTGGTAATTTTACGAATCGCCATGCGGCTCTTGAAGGGAGGGTTGAGCGCCTCAGCCAGAAGCTTCTCTTCATCGCCGCCATAGCTTTTTACCAGCGGTCGGCCGTCGCGCGTCAAGCCGTCAAAACCACCGCTATCAAAGAGATCCCAGAGGGCGTATTTGACTTCGTTATTGAGTTTTATTAACCCAAAGTGATTCTCGGACCCACCGGCATCGGCTGGTTCTTTCCACTGCTCATCGAAGGCTTCAAAATAAAACAGCGACATGCCAGCGGCATCAGTCCAGTCGCGCATATAGTTGTAGAAAAGCTTTTCTTTGTATTCATCTGCTGCCTGTGAACCCTCGGCACCATAAGCGGCGGAGTCGCTGGACGCCCAACCAGTCTCACCTATATGAATAGGCTTTTCGAGCCCTAGACTTTGAATATAGTCCGCCACACCCTGGTACTGTGAGGCAGCATAGTCCACCGCTCGCGCCATAGCAGCCTCTGTCATTTGCTGCTTGGAGAGATGCTCTTCATCGGCCAGCACGCCCCAAAAATCTTGGTTGTAAAAAGAATCGTGGAACGGGTAGGTGTGCACAGATACAAAGTCTACCGCCTTAATAAGTGCAGCTAGATCCTCTGTCTGATAGAACTTGGCGCCGCCACCCCAGGATTCATAATTGTCTGAACTGGTAATCCAGATATCCGGATTTAACTCTCCAGATGCTTTTAATGACTGCAGATGGTTAACCCACTTGAGAATTGTGTTGGGATAGACAAAATAATTAACCGCCCACTGCACCATGGCTTCATTGCCCACAGCAATTGCCTTAACAATATCAGGGTACTGATTAGCCATGGCCACCGCGGTATTTATTTCATTGGTATTATTTTCAATATTACCCCGGTAGTGGTCTGTCAGGGTGTCACCATCCCAAGCATTTTTTTCTTCATTCCATACGCCAGTCTTCCAAGCATTGTGCGCCTCGATCCAGGTGCCGATCATCAGGTACATTTCAAACTCTGGATCCTGATCCTTGAGCG
Source organism: Porticoccaceae bacterium (assembly GCA_018663035.1). Lineage (GTDB taxonomy): Bacteria > Pseudomonadota > Gammaproteobacteria > Pseudomonadales > Porticoccaceae > HTCC2207. The sequence continues at coordinate 18,141 of JABJEX010000001.1, read as the reverse complement.
CTCTAATCGCCGCTAGCAGCCGAGCTACCTGTGGATACTGTGAAGTGTTATAGGTACGCAAAACCTTTATACCCATGGCAGAGAGTATTTTTAAATCCTCGGTTAGCTGTTCATGGGTCGGCGCCAGATCGCGGCTCTTACCACGATAACCGCCGTAAGAGAACGCAGGATAGTCAGGGTTGCCCAGTATCTCCGCGGCTGTCGGACCATGGGGGCCAGTGACCTCGATGTCATTATTTGGGGTGCCACAGGCAACCAGCAGACTCAGAGACAGACAGAGCATTAACACTTTGGGAAAAGTAGTCACGGTTGGATCTTCCTATAGATGAACAGCTTGCGGTTTATTTTTGCGCAAAGTATAGGGGTCGATATTTGTTTTTCAAAGCGACTAGCTTGGCCCAGAGCCAGATTAGCGACGAACGGCAGGTATTTTGATGATGAACGGACTGTCTGCGAGCTACTCAGTTAAAGTAAACTCTGGGGTTATTTCCGCCAACAGAGAATTAGTCAATGCAACCAAGCAAAGTAGAATTAACCAAGCAGGCGCAACGCTATCAGCTGAGCGTCGATGGCAAGCCTTTTTATATAAAAGGCGCAGGGCTTGAGCTGGGAAGCATTGAAAGCCTAGCCGACTACGGTGGCAATGCCTTTAGAACCTGGCGCGTAGATAATGGCGAAAAATCAGGATTGGAGATTCTCGATGAAGCTCACAGGCATGGGTTAATGGTATGCATGGGGCTGGATGTTGCGCGAGAAAGGCACGGATTTGATTACAGTGATAAGCAGGCCGTGGCCGAGCAGCTAGAAAGTATAAAACAAGATGTGATGGCCCTTAGGGATCACCCCGCTCTATTAATGTGGGGAATAGGCAACGAACTGAATCTGCGTCACCGCAACCCCAAAGTCTGGGATGCGGTTAATGATATCTCCAAAATGATCCATCGTCTGGATCCCAATCACCCCACTACAACTATGCTGGCAGGCGCTGAACCAAAGGAAATCAAGCTGGTGGTAGCTCGCTGCCCCGACCTAGACCTGCTGTCATTTCAACTCTACGGAGAAATAGATCAGCTACCGGATTACCTTTCCCAGAGTGATTTTAGTGGCGCCTACACCGTATCCGAATGGGGTGCGACCGGACACTGGGAATCGCCCTGCACCGACTGGAACCGACCATTTGAAGCTAACAGCACGGTTAAAGCTGGCTGTTATAGGCAGCGCTATCTCGACTATATCGCTGCAGACCAGCAGCAATGTCTGGGCTCATTTGTATTTCTCTGGGGGCAGAAACAGGAGCGCACGCCCACCTGGTACGGCGTATTTTTAGAACAGGGGCAACACACAGAATCGGCACAGGTAATGTCTACAGTCTGGACACAAAGACCACCTGAGCAGCCAGTAGCAAAACTACTATCCTTAGACATCAATGGTCTACAGGCACCTGACAGTATTTATCTAACAGAACACCACCTCTATCCAGCTAGGGTGGCCGTCGACTATGGTCATAAAGAAACCCTTAGTTACCACTGGGAGCTGCTCCCAGAGATAGATAAGGCATTGGAGAGTGACGGCGGCGACTTTGAGCCTCGACCAGAAACGGTTTGGCAACAACAGGGAGATAGTAGCCTGGATCATGTTATGTTCCCTGCACCTGCTGCTGGAGAGTACAGGCTGTTTGTACAGGTTTTAGATAGATATGGCGGCGCGGCCACCGCAAATTTGCCCGTTTTAGTCGAAACTGCCACGACTTAGATAAGAGGCTTCCCTATACTTTGCTCAACTTTAAATAAAGACAGCACCAACCAATAATAATAGTGATAAAAACTATGTCTCAAGATACTGTAGCTCAGCCCTCTAGCCCGGATAGTAGTCCCCACCAGCCAATTCCATTGGATCAGAAGATAGCCTGGGGTATTGGTATGCTGGCCAATCAGATGTTCCCTGCGGCGCTGGGTATCTTTATGGTACTGCTAGTACAAAGCCTTGGTATGAGCCCTCTGCTTTGGTCGCTAATTTTTCTTATTCCCAAGCTGATTGATGCCATCACGGACCCGCTGATGGGCTATATCTCAGATCACACTGTCTCACGCTGGGGCAAGCGCAGACCCTATGTCTTTATAGGCGCCATTATCTCTGGATTCTCCTTTGTGATGATGTGGCAGCTGTCTGCAGACAATACTGAGATGTACAATTTTTATTACTTTCTCACCTGGTGCAGTATTTTTTGGATTGGCATGACCATCTTTAGTGTGCCCTATGTTGCCATGGGCTATGAGATGAGCTCTGACTTTCACGAGCGCACCAGACTGATGGCCATTGCGCAATGGATTGGCCAGTGGGCCTGGGTTATAGCACCCTGGTTCTGGATTATTCTCTACGACCCCAATTGGTTTGAGTCGGCTACCGAAGGTGCAAGAACCCTATCTATCTGGGTAGCCGGCATCTGCATGAGTCTAGCTCTGGTACCAGCAATCTTCTGTACCTTTAACAATACCGCTGAGGATAGCAGCACATCGGCCGTGAACGATGGCACATTGATGGACAGTGTTCGGGATTTCGGCAGAGGCATCATGACTACCCTGCGCAACAGTGCCTTCCGAAAAATCTGTCTGGCCACCTTCTTGGTGTTTAATGCCTTTCAGGTTATCGCAGCTTTTTCTTGGTTTATTATTGTTTACTACATGAACGCTGGTGACCCGGTTGTCGCTGGCGTCTGGCCAACATTGTTTGGCTCTGTGGGCGCACTGTTTACCTGCTTTTTGGTAATCCCCGTGGTTAACTGGTGTGCACAGACCTATGGCAAGCTGAACACCTTTATCGTCTCTCAGTCAGTGTCTCTGCTCGGTTATATTCTGCTGTGGTGGGGTTTCTCTCCAGCGAACCCCTGGATGATGTTTTTACCTCTTCCACTGTTTGCCTTTGGCATTGGTGGACTGTTTACCATCATGATGTCTATGACTGCAGATATCTGTGATATGGATGAACTGGAGACAGGCGAGCGTCGTGAAGGTACCTTTGGTGCGATTTACTGGTGGATGGTGAAGTTCGGTGCCGCTGTAGCCGGTGCTGGCTCGGGTCTGATACTAAGCCTGATTGGCTTTGACCAAAATGTGGCTGTACAGAGCGACGAAACTCTGGCCCTACTGCGTCTCAGCTATATTGTGATCCCCTGCATTGGTACCAGTATCGCCATTTTCGTTATGCGCAGCTATGACTTAGATGAACAAAAAGCCAATGAGATCCGCGCTCAACTGGATGCACGGGCAGCGGCCGCCAAGTAGCGCAAACAGTCTGCTGACTAATCTGGTTAATAAAAAAAGCCGCCTGATTAGGCGGCTTTTTTGTGGCTTGCTGTAGGGCAGACTGCCCCCTAACTATTATTCAAGCCCGGGCTGCAGTGCCACATGGATTTCTTTGACTGTGCCCTTTTTGTCGAATATAGCCATCGATAGGTCTGAGGCAATGCTATTTCCTGCGATGCTTTTACTGCTGCCATCTGCAAAGCTCAGCTCAATCGAGGTCTGCTCTGCCAGGCTGTAGACCACCGGCACCTGACAGTAGGTAAAGCCCAGCTGGCCAGCTTGTAGAGGCAGTGTTTGCTGCTCGCCATAAATATCGAAGTAGACCAGCGCATCCGATCCTGAGAGAAACTCAGACTTTCTCAGGATAAAGGGGTTAAAGGTAACCGCACCATTGACCACCGAAACACCCAGTTCTTGCAAGCGAGCAATAACCTCTTCCTTCACCTGACCAGTCATACCAGGCTGTTTGGCACCAGCAAAACCAGGCGTATGGGAGTATGGATCTGTGGGGAAGGCACCGTAGTTGTCTGGAGTTTTGTTAAAGCCAATCCCAGAGCGAATATCAAAATAGCAATCTGCCAAGCGACCCATGGTCTGGGCACTGCTATTGTGCTGAAGACCTTTCTGAAAGTTCTCCAGTGCTGCTAGAAGCAGCTTGGATACCATATGCCAGTAGATTGAACCCAGCCCCTCGTAGGCGTACATGCCGCCAGAGCGACCAGTGAACTGGCGATGATTAAAGACAGATTCAAATATCTCCTCGACCAAAGCCTGATCCTTTGCCACCAAATCGGCATAGCCGTTTTCAGCCAAGGACTGCATAGCCGCCTGAGCACTTAGCACATTATTAAAGGCGCCATTAAAGTGATAACCACCCTCTGAATTAGACTCAATCAGACTGCTATCACCGGCAGCCACAAGGGCTTGCAACAAAGCTGAGCGTTGCATGTCTGCCTGTGGAATTATATTTTTATCCATAAACCTACTCAGCTCGCGGTCTGGATAGAGCAGGTATGAATTTTGGCGCTCTGTATATAGCGCGGATTTTCGCAGCGCCTCTAACACAGCCAGCGACTCTTCAGGGCTTAGATAACCAGAGCTCAGCACAGCTACCTGTCCCTCAAGCATCTCGTACAAATAGGTAATCTCTACCCCGTCTTCAGTGGCTGTCATTAGATTATAAGCATGATAGAGGCCGTCTTGGCGACGGTTGGCTCGAATGCTGTGATCAATAAATGTCAGAGAAGTCTGGCAGAAGGCAATCAACTTGGAAGTCTCAACAGCCACTCGCTCACCGGCAAAACCATCGCTGTAGATACCAGCGCGGAAGGCGTCGGCGGCCCGACCCAGACGATCCAGTATTAGTCGGCGATCAGTGTTGCTTATCTCGCCCTCGAGCAAATGGACATTATCTTCAAAGGTCTGGTTAATACTGTTGAGTAGCTCAACCAGCTCTTTAGAAATCTCTACCTGATCAAACTCTACCTCTGAGAACAGATCGAGCAGATACTGCTGAAAGCGTCTGGTGTAGTACAGAGTTACCATAGATACGCCGTAGCCTACCAGTGCATTGTTGGCATCGTTCCATTCTGGACGCTGGGTGTTCATCCAGATACCAGCTTCTGGAATAAAGTTAGCCAGTTTGGCCAGTACTGTTGCCAACAGTTTTTCAGTCAGGTTGACAGTGTAGACGGAATCATTTTTGTCCCAGATCAGTCGGCCATCTGCACCAACGGCGGCAACGCGCTGATCAATAAGTGCGTCTAGCTCCTCATCAAAATCAATGGTGTTGTGAGGGTCTTTTAGTAGCGCCTCATAATCTTTGATACGGTAGGGAACATTGGCGTAGCAGAATAAATCTGCTGTGAGAAATTTCTTGAGGGTGCCGGGATGGTAATCGTTGGACAGCTCCAAGAATTTCAGTAGGTAAATAATTTGATGGTCACCCCAGTAGCCGATATTGGCCCAGGGATCGTGAGGCTCGGGCTTCTCCCAATCGATACCGGCTTTGGTAATACGATAGGGGTTGTAGCCATCAGCAGTGGAGGCGTTAACAAACTTGCTGATCATGGATTCAACATAGTTGGGAATCGAAAAACTCAGGGCTTCCCAGTTCTGGAAAATGTCTCGCCAGTTGCCTTCAAAGTTAAGTAGCTGAGAGCCATCGTCCTTTTTCACCTGAATAGCAAACTTGTTCCAGGGCCGCGACGGATCACCGTGGCGGCGGCTAAAGGACAGTGGCAGATACTCCATGCAAAGGCGCTGCAAGCTCGCATTATTGGTTTGTTCAGCGCCGGCAATAAGGTCGCTGTAGTGAAAGCTATCTTCAAGTGCGTCAAAAAAGCTTGCCGAGTTCTGATACTCAACTAGGTTAAAGCCTTTAACAAAACTTATTAGATCGGCCTTGTCGACAGTGTAATTGTCCACAAACAGGCCGCCGCGCATCACATTAAATAGTACATTGGCAAAGTGGTGATTGGCGCTCAGGCGATCTTCGGTCACCTGCAAGCCATCGGATGTGCCAACAATGCGCGCCAGATTTAGCGAACCCAAGGCTATGTCGTCTTCGATATCCTGCGCTATGTCAGCATGGCTGTTGATGTAGGCGTTTAGTTCACGCACATCTGCCGGGCCCTGATTAACATCGGCAACAATGCTCCAGCTGTGCTCTGCTCCGGGGGCAACCGTTAGAGTACCATTGACAAAGTACGCACCGCGCCGGCCGCGCACATCGGTTTCTTGATCTAATCTCTGGCCTTTACGAAATGCATCCAGCTGAACTGAAGAGATTAGTTTGACAGCACCAGGCATACCCACAGACCAGGCCACAGAGGCCGACAGAGCTTCACTGGGCTCGGCGCGATCTACCAGAATCGAGCTCATGCTGTACAGACCTAGACCTGTGTCTGCCTGAAGTTCGTTTTTCTTGTAGGCATCCACCAGACAGCTCAGGGAGTTTTGCACATCGGACTCAACACCGAACGGAATCAGATTTTCTATACCGTCGAGAATATCCACACTGACTGACTGGCCGCTGTTATTAGCTAGGGTAGCTGTCTTTACAAAACCAAACCTATCCGAGGTGCGCCAGGCGTAGCTGTAGCTCAGTCCCAGATCATGATTTATCTCTTCAAAGATCAGCTTGTCGCCGAAGACATTTTTGTACAGGTTCCTGCTGATGTTATAAACACCAGCATACTGCTCAGATAGCGGCTCCCACAGGGAGGTCTTATCACCTGAGGTGACCAGAGCAATAGTTCTGCTGCCGGTAAAAGGCGACGAATCACTGATTTTGTCATCAGTGTAATAGGGGAACAACGCACTCTGCGCATCTACTCTACCGGCCGAAAGACCACCGCGAGTAGAGATAAACATCCAGTGATTTGAATCGCTAACAACGCTGATAAAAAAGTCTTTCATCTGGTCATAGTTGGCGATTTTGTAAAATTCCTCACCTTTGATGTTAACGTATTCACCAGAGACGCTCTGATCGCCACCCTGTACCAGCTGATTCCCGATATGAATAGATTTCTGAGTCATGATTACCCTAAATATTGCAATTTTAATATCACCTGGAAACTCCAAGATGTCGGACACCCGTTGTGCTGACGGACGCCCAGCCCAGTGCCTACAGGGGCTTGAATTCAATTTTAAGCGGCCGGTATCCTAATGTCATACCCTTTTTTACGCAACACCGCGGGGATCCTAATGAGTTAATAGGCCGGTTCACCGAGATGGAATGGGTCTTGGGTTCGTTGTAAGTTATTCAAGGGTCAGGTAGCATTTTAACCTGTCGCAACATTTATTAATCATCCAGCAGAGCTCAACTACAGTCCACTGAACGGTTGCAATCTGCACCTAGAAGCAACCTCGTCAGCTGGGATTAACAAGCTTTGTTTGGCCAATATTTCAAAGGTTTATAACGCCGAATGTCTAAGAGAAAAGATAAAGTAATGTCCCTATCTGGGATAGATTCGTCTGCAGTTAGCAAGCAACAGCTTAAAGAGTACTTTTACAGCTATCTTGATAGCGGCATGCATGGGATTGGCTTTAGCGCCTACGAAGAGGGCCAGGAGCCCGGGGATGAACTTAGCCGCGAACAGGTAGAGCGCCGTATGGCGATACTCAAACCACACGTTAAATGGGTGCGCTCTTTTTCTTGCTGTCAGGGTAATGATCTGATTCCTACTGTCGCCAAAGATATGGGGCTGAAAACTCTGGTGGGCGCCTGGCTGGGCGATGACTTAGAGAAGAATGAACAGGAAATCGCCGGCTTGATTAGGCTCGCCAAGGCGGGACTGGTCGATATTGCCGCTGTGGGCAACGAAGTGATGTATCGCAAAGACCTTAGCGAAGAGCAGCTGCTTGAGTATATCGCCAGGGTAAAAGAGGCCCTGCCAGACACTCCCCTTGGCTACGTTGATGCCTACTATGAATTTGAGGATCGCCCGGCCATCACCGAGGCCTGCGATGTGATTCTGGCCAACTGCTACCCTTTCTGGGAAGGCTGTGCCATTGAATACTCCCTGCTTTATATGAAAGATATGTATCGCAGAACGGTGGCTGCGGCCGCAGGAAAAAAAGTTATTATTACCGAAACTGGCTGGCCTAATCAGGGCGAAAAATTTTACGGTGCAGAACCTTCGGAAGAAAATGCCGTGCGCTATTTTTTAAATACTCAGCACTGGGGACAGACAGACGATATTGATATTTTTTACTTTTCATCGTTTGATGAATCTTGGAAAGTGGGCGCAGAGGGTGATGTAGGTGCTTTCTGGGGCCTCTGGGATAAAGACGAACAACTAAAATACTCACAGCTATCATGACAACTAAAATCTTACCCTTTAGCAAAGCGATCTGTTACTCCGGCTATCGAGATGGCCAGAGTCCCGAGTCAGGAGAGATCCCTTCTTACCAGCAGGTGAGACAGGATCTAGTAATCTTACAGGGGCAGTGGCAATCGCTGCGCCTGTATGCCAGCGACGCCCACTCAGAAACCGTTCTCGCGGTCATTAAAAATGAAGGTATGGCATTTGATGTTATGTTGGGGGCCTACATCACTGCCGAGGTCGACAATCCCGAGTGCCCCTGGGGCGGTGTTTATCCGCCAGAGCAGTTACTGGCCAACAAAGCAGACAATAAGCTGCAAATACAGCGGCTGATAGACCTCACCAATGCCTATCCGGATATTGTTAGCTCGGTGTCGATTGGCAATGAGGCCTCAGTCAGCTGGACCGATCATATGGTCACCACCGAAAGTTTGGTTCGCTATGCCAGACTACTCAAACAGGCAGTTTCTCATCCTGTTACCTTCTGCGAAAACTACGTGCCCTGGCTCGATAAGCTCAAGCCTCTCGCCGAAGAATTAGATGTTATTTCTATTCATACCTACCCAGTCTGGGAGTACAAAACAATCGAAGAAGGGATGGCCTATACCATTGAAAACTACAATGCTGTCGCCCAAGCCTATCCGGATAAGCAGATTATTATTACCGAAGCTGGCTGGGCCACTAAAACCAATGGCCAGGGTATAGACAGTCACAATGTTAATCAGCAGCTTCAAAAGCGCTACTACCAAGAGCTTATGGCGTGGGCTGAGAAAGAACAGGTGTTGGTCTACTATTTCGAGGCATTTGATGAAAACTGGAAGGGCTCCGACGACCCACTCGAGCCAGAGAAACACTGGGGCCTCTACAGGGCCGACCGAACCCCCAAGCTTGCTTTGCGAGCTTCAGCATAAAAAAACCCCGGCATTGCCGGGGGTTTTTTTATTTCTAAATGAGTATTGGTGCAAGGAACCTCTATCAGCTGAGCTTATTGCGCAATAAGGCCCTCAATTTGCGTACCTGCGCTTCATCCATAGGTGCTAGCGAGCCCAGAGCCTGTTGAGGAATATGCTTATGGGCATTGTTATCCTCATTAAACACGTAGTGCTCAAACATACCCTGCCAGACCTTTTTTTGCTCTGGTGGTAAATCGCGCACTGTCATGAGGGCAAGCTGCAACGCATTGATAGGCGCGTTCATATAGGCGGGCGACTGGCGCCACCAGTAGTTTATAAGCACATTGAGCGAGTCCAGTGCCTCGACATGGTGCCACCACATGCTAGGAATAAAAATCCCGTCGCCAGGCCCAAGTTCAGCAACCTGTGCTGTCGCCAAGGCATCGGCAAACTTTGGATACTGCTGATAATCTGGTTGATGGAAATCCACCAGACTAACGGATTGACCTCCAGGCGCCCAGTCCAGAGGGCCCGGATAGAGGTTGGCCAATTGATCGGGGGGAAAGAGCGTAAAACGGCGACGCCCAACCACAGAGCAGGCAATATTATCAGGCAGGTCATAGTGGGCGGCTATGCGTGTTTTATTGCCCATCCAGATACTTACTAGGGGGTCGCTATCTGGTATGGCAAGATCATTGTCTTTTCTAAACCCAGGCAACCAGTGATCAACCATAGTCGAGGCCATATAAATCATTGGCGGGCTGGTGTCCTCTGCAGATGCAAAAATCTTCTCCACTAGCTCTCTCATGCTGGCGTTGAAAGACTGAAAATTAAAGCCCGTAAAGTGCTCATTGTAAAAAACCCGTCCCGCTGTACTGGGGTCACCCAGCGACACAGTTACTGGCCTGTCCTGATAAAATTGCAACAGATAATCCGTCGCTTTCTGCGGGGACTGCTCAGCCAGTTTTGTAATCGGCCAATCACTGACAAGACCGCGCAATACCAGCGGCTGAGTAGAGGTCAGAACTGTCGCCGGAATGCTACTCGGGGTGCAACCGCTGACCTCTTTGATGGTTTTTTTGATCTCTAGCATAGACGCTGGTTCTTTCCGGCTGATAAGGGTTCGAAAATCTTAAAGTGCGAAACTGATGCTTGCTGTTCTTTGACATTGGGGTAAAAAAACCTGCCGTTGAAAGCCGCCTTTTAGTTAATTGTTGTTTTCCATTCTCAGGTTTTAAACGCCTCTGTCTTACCCACAACGTTGGCAAATCAATATACCGCCTATCTACAGGGAATGAAACCGCATAATCCCAACCCTAAAAAAAGGGCCACCAGATAAGGGCAGCCCTGTTTTTAACAGCTGTCAAAACATCAGTTTACCGGCTCCTAGGAGCAGGCTCGACATGGGGCTCTGCTAGGAGATTATTCCTGCATAGCCTTGTTGCGCTGATCTGCCGCTTCCCAATCTCGAGGCAATACCCTCGCCACAATCATAAAGCTGATAATAGAGGGTATAAACATCACGCAGGTCACTGTCATGGCATAGCGCATAGCCTCCAGGTCTCCGCCGCTTCCTTTAAACGCATCGATTAGCCAGCCAGTAAAGGTCGGGCCACCGCCCAGTGCGATCATATTTAAGATAAAGAAGAACAGCGCTGTGGACATTGCCCGCATATTAATTGGCGCCAATGTTTGAGCAATCGCAAAACTGGGGCCCAAATAGATACCCAAGAAAAGCAGAAAAACCGTCGTAAATGCCAGATGCAACCAGACACTGTCTACCCAGAAGCTAACAACACCCACCGGCAGACAGATCCCAATAGCAATGGCTGGCAACCAACCATAGGCTCGGATATTTTTGGCACCCCATTTATCGGCGAGACGCGCACCAAAGAATGCTCCTCCGGCATAGGTCGTGCCGTTGATAATTCCCAGCGCTATCACCAAGGTTTGAAAATCAAAGTTGGGATCGAGGATAACGAGGTACTTGGTCTGGAATGCTGAGAAAGCGTAGGACACAAAGGAACCAAAAGCGATCCCAAAGCACATGGCCCACCAGGCTGGGATCTTCAGCAGACTGCGCAGAGACTCCTTAAACGGCGGTTGCACAATAGTTGCCTTGTCGGTCAGCTCCATGGCACCTCGCACCGGTTCCTTGAGCACCAGCTTAACAACAACAGCCAGCGCAATACCTGTTAGGCCAAGAAATACAAAGATACGTCGCCAATCGACATCCTCACCGGACGATCCCATTAGTGACGCCGTAGCAAAATAGGCCGCCATAATACCCAGCGGGATACCCATAGAGTAAACACCGAGGGCGCCAGCTCGCTCCTCCTTTGGATAGAGATCGGAAATAATTGAATGTGAAGGCGGACTGCCACCCGCCTCACCTATACCAACGCCCATGCGCGCCAGACCTATCTGTACAAAGTTAGTCGCTAGACCGGTTAAGGCGGTAAACCCGCTCCATACAGCCAGCGCGGTCGACAGTATATTAACTCGGCTATAACGGTCCGCTAACCAGGCGATGGGGATAGCAATAAGGGTGTAAAAGGTCGCAAACGCCAGGCCTATCAGCAGCCCTAGCTGGGTATTAGTGAGGCCAAGGTCACTCTGTATAAAGGGCGCCAAAATACCCACAATCTGGCGGTCGATAAAATTAAAGCCATACACCAAGGTGAGCAGGATGAGTGCAAAACTACGGTAGGTTTTGCTCGGATGTTTTGGGTCAGTCATGAAGGGTCCCTTTACATACCATGTTGGTATTTTTATTATTTTTTTGTCGCCTGCTAGGCTACGTCAAGGCTTCTAATAGAGCAAGCACTCAGCGCACTTTGCACCCTCTGTAAAACTCGGTAAGCGAAATATACGCCCTATTTGCTAGTTTAAAAGTCCAGAACCGGCAGCCTGGCGGCCGAACGCCTCAGCACCTGACCATTACGCAAGCTCTCGACCCTGTGCTACCCTGCTGAAACATTTATAAAAATAAAAATCTATGAGCATCCAAACTAGCAGTAAAAAAACTCAGCCCGAGGTTGATTGGGCTATCTTTATTCCCGCCGTTATCGTTGTTTTAGCCTGTGCCATTCCACTGATGATCTACCCCGACAGCGCTGCTCAGCTTTTAGTGGATGGGCGCCAAGCCATTATGAGCAATTTCTTATGGCTCTACCTTGCAGTGGCTATAGCCGCGGTGGGGTTTTGCCTATGGCTGGCATTTGGCCCCTTTGCCCACGTCAAACTAGGTGCGCCAGGTGAGCCACCGGAATATTCTGATATCCACTGGGTAGCCATGATGTTTACTGCAGCAATTGGCGCCGGTGTGATTGCCTGGGGCTTTGCCGAGCCTATCTATTATTTGCAAACACCGCCTATGGGCATCGAACCCGGATCTGCGCAATCCTTTGAATGGGCACATATGTATCCCCTGTTTCACTGGGGGATTATGGGCTGGGCTATCTATGCGGTGCCCGCGGTTCCCATTGCCTATATGCTCTATGTAAAGCGCTACCAGACATTGCGTATCAGCAGCGCCTGCGATGGAGTGCTTCCCACAGCAGGTCGCAGCCAGTTAAAAACCCTGATTGATATTTTTATTGTACTGGGAATTGTCGGCGGGGTTGCCACATCCCTAGGCCTTGGTGTGCCGCTTATCTCGGCGATGCTGGCCACTCTATTTGGCATTCCTGACAGTATGCTGATCAAGATGACGGTACTGGCGCTATGGACGCTGCTGTTTGGTGCCAGCGTCTATCGCGGGCTTAAATCCGGCATCAAGGTACTGGCCGACATCAATATAGTGCTGGCAATTATTGCTATTGTCTTTGTGCTAATTGCTGGCCCCGGGGTGTTTATTCTGGACCTGACCCTCAACAGCCTAGGTCTTATGTTCAGCAATTTTATTGCTGCGGCAACCTGGACGGACCCCATTGAAAACAGCAGCTTCCCCGACGACTGGACTGGCTTTTACTGGGCCTGGTGGCTGGCCTATACCGGCATGATTGGGTTATTTTTTGCGCGAATTTCCCGAGGCCGTACGATTAGGCAACTGGTTTTAGGCGTCATTGGCTGGGGCTGTCTGGGCACCTGGTTGTTTATGGCTATTATGGGTGGGTACTCACTGTATTTAGAGACCACGGGTACCCTTGAGGTTAGAGAAATTCTCTCCACTCAGGGTATGTCTTTTGTCAATGCACTGGTTATTCAAAGCATGCCTCTAGGGAAATTTACTCTGGCCGTCTTTACTCTACTATCGATTATTTTCTATGCCACTAGCATTGATTCTGGAGCCTATGTGCTGTCCAGCATCTGCGCCAAGAATCTAGCCAATGATGCAGAACCTCAGCGCTGGAATCGGCTGGCATGGGCTGGCTTATTGGCTATTATCACGGCGGGTATATTACAGTCTGGAGCTCTGGATACAGTGTTGTCTATGACGGTTCTGAGCTCAGTGCCATTGATACCTATTATGCTGTTGCTGTGCTTTTCACTAGTGCGCTGGCTAAATGAAGACTTTGGCCATAAAGTACGCCCGCAAGAATTAACACTACCTGACAATAAAAACGCTAAATAAAACAAGAACTGGCGATAGAGACCAGCGCTGAGGGGACTTATGATTGAGCTCTACATAGAGTATGAATACTGGGTAGCTGCTATTCAGCTGCTTTTGGCTATGCTTGGCATGGGCGCCAGCCTGCAGGTAGCGGATTTTAAGAAGGTCGCATTGCAACCCAAGGCGGCTACTATTGGCCTGCTGATGCAACTAATGGCAGTGCCACTGATTGCTCTGGGGTTTATTCTATTTACCAGCCTTCCCCCGGGCATAGTGATCGGCATTGCCATAGTGGCGGCAATCCCCGGTGGTACCGTCTCGAATATATTTACTTATATGGCTCGAGGTAATGTGCCTCTTTCAATCAGTATCACCGCGTTAACCTCAGTTGCCTGCTTGGTCACCACTCCACTTATCTTGGATTTTTTGATCTCAGAATATATGCCTGACAGTTTTGTTATGCCGGTTGCACAAATCGCAACCGAGATAGGCCTGTTTCTGTTACTGCCACTGATTGTGGGTATGAGCATACTGAAGCGCTTCCCCAGCTATGCCGAGGGCTTTTCGACTCTCTGTGTGAGGGGTTCTCTGCTGGGTATAGGGCTGATCGTTATTGGCTCTGTGGGTGCTGGCAGATTAAATTTTTCCCATGTCTCAGGGCCTGAGATCGCCACATTGTTGGCGTTTATAGCTAGCCTCAGTCTGGCCGGCATCTGGCTCACTAAGGCATTTGGCCTGGCCAAAAAAGACAATAGCGCCATTGAAATGGAAGTGGTGGTACGAAATATTAACCTTGGCCTACTGCTCAAAGTATCGCTGTTCCCAACCGTTGCAGGTGAGAGTAACCCAATGGCGGATATGGCGCTGTTTACTATGCTTCTCTATGGTGCATGGCAGTTGGTCACAGGCATAGGTTTAATTTTTTGGCGGCGCCGGCAAGCCGATCTAGCCTAGGTCTCGGCAGTGACCCAGCCTGGCCAATAGCTGGGTCACTGACCAATTCAGGCGTGCGGCACCAGTCTGGTTTTCTGTTACCTCAGTTGCGCCCTATATAGTGAATTGGAGAAGACCAGGCTCGCTCCTGAATAGTGGTTGCCAAATCAGGTCTCGGGGCCACACCAGCGCGAATCGCATCCCAGGTTGACCAGCGGCAGGTCGGGTTCTCAATGGCCCGAGCATAGTAAAAAGCACGTTGCTCAGAATTAAAGTCCGGATCTTGCCAGATTGTAGAAATTTGCGCTGAGCCGGTCTGCGGATTAATTGAGCAGTCTGATATATCGACTCTGGCACCATTGTCGGGACAGCGATTTGTCTGCGCATCGACCCGGGCACCATTGGCGCAGGCAACGTCAAATATGTTTTCATAGGTTTTTCCGTCAGAGTCCACCCAGCCCTTTACGATCTGAATGCGCTGCAGTGGCGCATTTTTTGGGTCTGCGGAAGCCATCACTAAAAACTCTGGTGACTGAGCGCCTTCAGCTGCCTGTTCTGGCGCTAGCAGCATTCCGCCCATGGTTACGCCATTGGCATAGGCTCGCTCGACTCCATCGGCCGAGGTGAGCATTGTTGAGTCAAAGTTATAGCCAGCAAAAAAACGTAACCTTATGCGCGGCCCCGACGTAGCAAAAACCTCTTTGCGGCGAAATGCCTGATAGATAGATTCTCTGGTATTTTCCTCTGCCCAAGCCGCGGCAAAACCTGAGGCACCATAGGTTGGGGAGGCTCCCCCAGCATAAACATCGCCATCGATTTTTACATATAGGCTTTTTCCCAGCGGTGTGGGGTTGAAGGTCTCGGTTATTTGGGTGCCGTAATATGCCAATTGGCCGTCAAGCCCTTTCTGTGGAACCGAACCTCGCTGCTCAGCGTTACTAGATAGGATGCCAAGCTTGGAAGAAAAGGCCGATTCATCGTTCTGGCTTGCGGCAGAATGGGTGTCGCTGGACCCTATAAAACCAAATTGATATGGGTTTTTAGTGCCCTGTGCCTCAAGCGTCAGACCCGTCCGCAGAGCCTCGCGCACATAGGAGCCCTTAATCTGACTGAGCGCACCAGTAGCAACACGGTAAGGCGTAATTTCAAAGCCAGCAAATTCATCGCGAGTTGAGAGCATTGGGTGGGTTTCTGAAGTGCCCTTAATCTGGGTGATCTCAACAATGGGTTCGTTTCTGCTACGCTGCTCAGCATAGCTGTCGTCAAATGGCGTACCCGACCAATCAACTACCTTGAACATTTCACCATTCGAGCCATTGGAGTTATGGGGTATTGCCAGGCTCTCTACGCCTTTGCTTCTCAGTTCGTCCATCCAATCCCAGAGGTCTTCTGGGTTATTAGAGTGCAGCCGCGAAAAAGGCTCTCGAGGTAATATCTCCGTGCCCTGGAAAATTACGTTGCGGTGCAAGTTGCCCATGCTGGTGGTCGACGAGGTGTATTCGTAGCCGGCAAAGGTGGTAAAGCGACCAGGTTCGTTAAACTGGTCGGCCGCATCAATAGTATCCGCCCAAGCTGTTCTGGTGATATCCAGTATTTCCTGACGATCCAATTTCTGCTCAAATACACCAGTAACCGCACTGGGAATAAAATCAGCGAATGTCAGCAGGCGCTGTAACCGGCTGACCATATCAGTGCCAAAATTATCTGGCGCATTTAGATTGTGGTAGGGCTCAGAAAATTTGTTTTTTGAAAAATCCGTATCGGTTTCTGCCGCAGCTTTAACTAGCCCCAGAAACATCCCGTGATCAGTTACCGCGTAAAAATCCATTGGCTCGGTGAGCTGCATATTGTAACCAGCCGGGTTTTTAATCGCCTCGCCGCGGGCAAATCTGTAGGCGTCATAAGGAGAGGCTAGTGTGCCAAAGGCATATCCATCAAAAGAATAGGCTGTGTGGACATGCAGATCGCCATAATAGGGACTGCGCTCACTGGGATTTTCGACTGTGGAAGCAGCATGAGAAGCACCGCTGGCTGCAATGGTTGCACTGCGATCTAGTAGCTCGGTATCTCTATCGAAAAGATTGACGGGGCCACCGAGAATCCCGAGCTCGCGGCTAGCCAACAGCGCATCAATTTCGGCTGTCTCAGCAATAACTCTGCTATTGGAATGCACATCTGCGGCAGTGCTAAATGACTCACTGGAGGGCTGCATCTTCTCGTCTGAACAGGCCGATAGAGCCAAGCCTATGCTCAGCACCAGTGATAGCGGTTTTGTGGGGCCAGGAGTACTGTTTATCGTCATAGTTTTATTCTTATTTTGGAGACTTATTTTTATAGGTTTTTAAATGAGGCTGTTGCCAGACTCAGGACTCTATTGTGCATTATTCTACTCTCGCTTTTACCCAAATAGGTGACCCCCAGGCCATTTCAGTGGTCAGTGCTGGGACATCCGTGCGCGGCCGCTTACCTAGGCGCAGGCTGTCATAGGTACTCCAGCGGCAGCTGGGATTTTGCACAGCGCGAACATAATAAGCCGATCTGGAATTGCATCGCCGCGATATCGGGCTGATTTTCCGCATCCCTGAGCATCGGCATGCTCAACTGCTTGGCGTTCAGGTAAGCAGCTTTAGTTTCTGAAAATCTGGCGAATGGTTTCTTCAGGCGTTCTATTGGCCTTGTATTGGTTGCAACTTATCTTGCCAGGTCTTTAAAAGAGATCTGTTGTCTATTTCCCAGGGATGAAAATCTTCCTGAAAAAAAGCTTTATAGGCAGGGACATGAGCTCTAATAAAGCCATCTTTTGAAAATAGAAATTTGGCGACACTCTTAAACGTTTTCCACTTCCAAAGCTGCTTATCATGACGCAGCATTTTAACCGCCACCGACAAAGTATCTTTGAACAGAAAGAACATTGCAAAGCGCATCACCCTTGTGCGAATTTTATAACTACCGCCAATTTGATTGTAGACATCAAATGCAACAGATTTGTGCTCAAGCTCTTCGAGGGAATGCCACTGCCAAAGCTCAGCCATCGCCGCAGGCATACTTTTTATTAAACGCCCTTCTAGAATATTTTCACCAAAGGTTGCAGTGAAATGCTCTGATGATACAGTTGCAGCGAGGTTGACACGAGGAGTGATCTGAGGATCGTTTTTTGCGGTCTCGAGTCGGTCCAGAAAAACCCTCTCTAGCGAAGCTAAATCATAACCTCGTTGTTGACACAGCAACTTATTATATTTTCGATGCTCGCGGCTATGTATGGCCTCTTGCTGATAAAAGTCTGCAACGTCCTTGGCTAACTTTGCATCGGTGATGCGATCTTCGTAAGCTCGAACAGTTTCGATAAAATTGCGCTCGCCCGTTGGAAAACTAATGCTCATAGCATTAAAAAAAGCGGTTAAAAATGGGTCGTTATCTGCCCAGTCAGTCGCCAGAATTTTTTCTAACTCAAATGTTCTATTTCTCACCTCGATAGAAACATCATTTGGCATTGTCGACTCTACGCTTATTGCAGTCATTGCATTCTCTTTGATTACATTGGAATTAGGATAACAGCTCACCTTTTAAACGGAGGGATATTTTCAGTCATAATAGGGGATATATTCAGTCAACTATGGTAAGGTCTTAGT
>JABJEX010000067.1 GCA_018663035.1 Porticoccaceae bacterium | reverse complement strand
TGGTGCACCCGGAGGGATTCGAACCCCCGACCAAGTGGTTCGAAGCCACCTACTCTATCCAGCTGAGCTACGGGTGCGGTACAGGTAAAACTATAGCTTAATTAACGTTCTAAGTATTGTAGTTTATCTGGCACACCATCCCATTCGGCGGAATCAGGTGCCGGATCTTTCTGAGCGGTAATATTCGGCCAGACATCGGCAAGCTCTGCATTGAGTTCTAGAAATATCTCCTGTCCTGCAGGAATTTCGTCTTCGGCAAAAATAGCCTCAGCTGGGCACTCAGGTTCACAGAGCGCGCAGTCGATACATTCGTCTGGATGAATCACCAGAAAGTTAGGGCCTTCATAAAAACAGTCTACTGGGCAGACTTCTACACAGTCTGTGTATTTACACTTGATGCAGTTGTCACCAACAATAAAGGTCATATTCTGTATCTCATCTGAGTTTGATGGTCATTCTAGGCGCGGCATTATAACAGGATCAAATCGTCTGTGAATGCCTTGCTGAGCTTATTTGGTTCTAACTTATAAGCCAGAGTATCAGCTTACGCTAGAGCAGCTTTTTTAGTTCATATACTAGGTCGAGAGCCTGTTTGGGAGACAGTTCATCCGGGCTTAACTTCTCAAGCCTTTTTTGCAACTCTGGATTGACTGGCGGCAAAAATAACTCTGCCTGACTGGGCTCTGCTGCAGACTGTGTGGTTGGGCTAATCACACCGGAACTGCCTGCTTCTAACAGTGCCAGTTCCTGTCTAGCGAGGTTGATAACTTCTGCGGGGATGCCTGCAAGTTTGGCAACCTGAATGCCATAGCTCTGGCTTGCGGGCCCGTCTTGAACGCTGTGTAAAAACACGATGCTATCATTATATTCTGTGGCGTCCAGATGCACATTGACTGTGCCCGAGACTTTTTCTGGCAGAGCCGTTAACTCAAAGTAATGAGTGGCAAACAGGGTAAAGGCTCTGACCTGTTCTGCAAGATAGAATGCACAGGCCCAGGCCAGAGAAAGCCCATCAAAAGTACTGGTGCCACGACCCACTTCATCCATTAATACCAGGCTTCGATCACTGGCATTGTGCAAAATATTGGCTGTTTCTGTCATTTCAACCATAAAGGTTGAGCGCCCGCCGGCAAGATCGTCCGAGGAGCCAATGCGAGTAAAGATTCTGTCGACCAGACCAATTTCGGCGGCATTGGCTGGCACAAAGCTGCCGATCTGTGCCAGCAATACAATCAGCGCAGCTTGTCGCATATAGGTAGATTTACCGCCCATATTCGGACCTGTGATGATCAGCATCTTGCGCTCGTTATGCATCACCAGATCATTGGCTACAAAGGGGTCGCTGGAGACTTGCTCTACCACTGGGTGACGGCCTCCTTGAATAGTTATTCCTGATTGCAGTTTTAACTGTGGCTTGCAGAAACTTAGGCTATGGGCGCGTTCAGCCAATGTGGTCAGTACATCCAATTCGGCGATCGCAGACGCACAGTTTTGCAGCGCGGCTAGATCCTGATTAAGTCGTTCTAATAGCTCGTCATAGAGGTGTTTTTCACGACTGAGGGCTCGACTCTTAGCGCTGAGGGCTCGGTCTTCAAACTCTTTTAACTCAGGGGTGATAAAGCGCTCGGCATTTTTAAGGGTCTGGCGGCGTATATATTCCACGGGAGCTTGATCACTCTGACCTCGCGATATTTCGATATAGTAGCCGTGGACACGGTTGTAGCCGACTTTAAGGCTCGCTATCCCAGTATTAGTTTTTTCGCGCTCTTCCATAGCCAATAAGAACTCACCGGCGTTGGTATTGAGTGCGCGCAACTCGTCGAGTTCTGAATCATAACCATCTGCGATTACGCCGCCATCACGAATAATCACTGGTGGATTTTCCTTGATCGCACTGCCCAGCAGCTCAACTAACCGAGGCTGGGGTTTTGCTGCAAGAGCCAGTTGCTGGATATGGGGTACCTCAACGTTAGCCAGCTCGCTAGCAATCTGGGGCAGCACAGCCAGAGAAGCTAATAGCCTGGTTAGGTCTCTGGGTCGTGCAGAGCGCAGGGCAACTCTGGTAAGAATGCGCTCCATGTCACCGACCTGTTTTAGCTGTCCGTGCAATGATTCGTAGAGATAGTTTTCCTGCAGTGCAGAGATGCTATTTTGTCTAGCCTGTAGTGCTTCAAGATCTTGCAGCGGGCGGTTGAGCCAGCGTTTTAATAAACGACTAGCCATGCTTGTGGCACTGGTATCTAGTACGTCAAATAGGGTGTTTTCCTGACCGCCATTGAGGTTGGTATCCAATTCAAGATTGCGCCGACTGGAAGCATCCAAGGCCACTGCATCCTCGAGATTGTCAGCACTGATACCGCGAATATGAGGCAGATTATTGCGCTGGGTATCCTTGGCATACTGCAAAAGACATCCCGCAGCGCCGATGCCAATCGGTAGGTGCTCACAGCCGAACCCGCTGAGATCTTTGGTGCCAAACTGCTGAGTCAGCAGGCGGAGGGCGCTGTCAGTATCGTATTCCCAAGGCGCACGGCGACGCACACCAGCACCATTTTCTAAAAATTCAATAGCAGCCAGATCTTCTGAGACTAAAAGTTCCACAGGGTTGAGCCGCTGTAACTCTGCTTGTAGCTGCTCGATACTTGGTACTTGCAACAACTGAAAGCGGCCGCTGCTCATATCTAAGGTGGCAACACCAAACTGATTATCATGGTAATGCAGAGCAGCTAACAGGCTGTCATTCTGATCGTCGAGTAGCGCTTCGTCGGTAAGCGTCCCCGGTGTCAGCACGCGCATGACTGCTCGCTCTACAGGGCCCTTGCTGGTCTCCGGATCGCCAATCTGCTCGCAGATTGCTACAGACATTCCCTGTTTTACCAGTTTGGCAAGGTAACTTTCAGCTGCATGGTAGGGTACACCACACATAGGGATTGGGTTGCCATGAGCTTTTCCACGAGCGGTAAGTGTGATATCCAAAAGCTGGCTGGCACGTTTTGCATCATCAAAAAATAATTCGTAGAAATCTCCCATGCGATAAAAAACAATGTCATTAGGATGCTCTGCCTTGATACGCAAATACTGCTGCATCATCGGAGTATGTTGGCTGCTTTCTACTTTTGAGGTCATAAGGCGATTTTTAGGAGTGTCTGTCATTGCTCAATAGGCTGGTTAGTGTAGACCATAGTTACCTCTATAGACTATTGAAATAGACAATATTCCAGTCAGACACTGGTAATTTTCCCTCTCTAGAGGCATAAGTGAGGGCGGCTGTTTAATTTGGATTGGATTGCCAATTTAGGGTTTTTCCGCAAAGCAAAACAGGTAAACTGCCACTAGTAAAAAAATTAACAGAATATTAGTAGGGGATAACAATGAGTGAAGCAGTATCGGTCGAAATCGAAAATGGTGTGGCCACAATTACTATGGATGATGGCAAGGTTAATGTTCTGGGGCATGCCATGTGGGACCAGCTGGATGCAGCATTTGATCAGGCAGAAGAAGCTGGTGCTGTAGTGGTGTTCAAGGGGCGAGATGGGATCTTTTCCGGCGGGTTTGACCTTAAAGAGATAAGCAAAGGCCCGCAAGCTGCTGTGGATCTCACCGCCCGCGGTTCGAAGATGGCCCGCCGTATACTAGCTTTTCCTACACCAGTCATTGGAGTATCCACCGGGCACTGCATTGCCATGGGCGCTTTTTTAATGCTCGCCTGTGACTATCGTATCGGCGCAGCCGGTGATTTTAAGATTGGGCTCAATGAAACCATGATTGGCATGACTATGCATCACTTTGGCGTCGAACTGGCACGCTATCGTATCCCGCTAAATTATTACAGCCGTGCCGTTATCAACGCCGAAATATGGAACCCTGATACTGCAATAAGTGCCGGTTTTTACGATACCACGGCACCTGTTGAGCACATCAGTGCCGCCGCCAGTAAGGCCGCTGCGCTATTCGGAAACTTAGATATGGGTGCCTTTAACGGTACTAAAACTAAATCTCGCAAAGCATTTCTTGAGTTACTAGATCAGTGCATTATTGATGACCTAGTGCTCCCAGAGGCCCCCTAGCAGGATGATGGCCAATGACGACCGCCTCCGTTAATTATCAGCTTGCCGAGCAGCTAGGTCAGGCTCTGTGCCAGGGTGGTTTGTGGGTAACTGCGGCGGAATCCTGTACCGGCGGTGGTGTGGCTCATGCAATCACAGAGGTTCCCGGGAGTTCAGCATGGTTTGGTTGTGGATTCGTCACCTACGCTAATAGTGCCAAGCATAGATTGCTGGGTGTTTCTGAGGCTCTTCTCGCCGCAGAGGGTGCGGTCAGCGAGCCTGTTGTGGTTCAAATGGCCGAGGGTGCCCGAGCTGCAAGTGGCGCCGACTTTGCAGTGGCCATCTCAGGTATTGCGGGGCCAGGAGGTGGTAGTTCTGATAAGCCAGTAGGTACTGTTTGGTTTGCTTGGGCAACACCGGAGGGCACTCAGAGTAAAAAATACCTGCTATCTGGAGACCGCGGTTCAGTTCGAGAGCAAGCTATCGAAATTTCTTTAAAAGAACTATTGCATCAGGTTACTGGATATAATACTGTATAGCTATACAGCTACTGATTAAATAACCAGTAGTTAACAAATAGCCAACTAATGGTATTAACTTATACCGAGGAAACAATTATGGACGCCAACAAATCAAAAGCTCTAGAAGCTGCGCTTGGTCAAATAGAACGTCAGTTTGGTAAGGGCACAGTTATGCGCATGGGCGAGAGCAGTCGCCAGGCCGTTCCGGCAATCTCTACAGGATCGCTGGGTCTGGATATAGCGCTGGGCATTGGCGGCCTACCTAAGGGCCGTGTGGTTGAGATCTATGGCCCTGAATCCTCTGGTAAAACCACTCTGACGCTTCAGGTGATAGCCGAAGCTCAGAAGGCTGGTGGTACCTGTGCCTTTGTGGATGCCGAGCACGCGTTAGATCCAGTCTATGCTGAGAAGCTAGGTGTGCAGGTAGATGATCTAATTGTGTCGCAGCCAGACACTGGCGAACAGGCGCTTGAGGTAACTGACATGTTGGTGCGCTCTGGGGCCTGTGACGTACTAGTTGTTGACTCCGTGGCAGCACTGACTCCCCGTGCAGAAATTGAAGGAGAGATGGGTGACCACCATGTAGGTCTGCAGGCGCGTTTAATGTCCCAGGCACTGCGCAAGCTGACGGGTAACATTAAAACTGCCAATTGTTTGGTAATCTTTATCAATCAGATCCGTATGAAAATTGGTGTGATGTTTGGTAACCCAGAGACTACCACTGGCGGTAACGCACTGAAGTTCTACTCCTCAGTACGTCTGGATATTCGTCGCATTGGTGCGGTGAAAGATGGGGACGAGATTATCGGTAATGAAACCCGCGTCAAGGTGGTTAAAAACAAGGTAGCACCACCATTTAAGCAGACAGAATTCCAGATTCTCTATGGCCGCGGTATCAATCGCAATGGGGAGCTGGTAGACCTAGGCGTTAAACATGGTTTGGTGGATAAGTCGGGTGCCTGGTATGCCTACAAGGGCAATAAAATAGGCCAGGGTAAAGCCAATGTGGGCGTGTTTTTAACTGAAAACCCAGAGATTGCGGCTGAGATCGAGGCGCAGATCAGAGCCAAAGAGCTGGGTGGATTGAAACCAGTAAATGAAGCTACTCCAGAGCAAGACCTGTCGGCAGAATAAGACAGGTAGTTATCTAGCCTCTCAGTCTATAAAAAAAGCGTCTTATGGCGCTTTTTTTATAGGTCTATTATTTTAGGGTCGTCATTAAAAGATTCCAGGTGTATACAATGAGCCAGCAGGATCAGCCAATTAAACCCTCAAAAATCCGATCAGCGGCGATGGATTTGCTTACGGGACGAGAGTACTCGCGAGCCGAATTGGCAAAGAAGCTCGACAAACGGTTTGAGGGTCATGAGTCCATAGTCTCAGTGTTGGATCGTTTGCAAAGAGAGGGCTTGCAGTCCGATGAGCGTTTCACCGAAGCTTTTTTGCGCTCGAGACTTTATCGTGGCCATGGACTGGCAAGAATTAAAATGGATATCCGTCAAAAAGGCATCCAAGATGACATGCTGGAGGCAGCCGTTGAACAGTCAGATATTGATTGGTTTGCACTGGCCCGCGAGGTGGCTCAGCGCAAATTTGGTAGTTCCCCAGCAACTGAGCAAAAAGATAGAGCAAAGCGTATGCGCTTCCTGCAGTATCGAGGGTTTAACTTTGAGCAGATTAAATACGCATTAAACAGTTCGGGCATCGATGAGCCGTCCTGACATATTGCCTTTGCGTTAAGTATCTAGATAGCTTGAAAATAACTCAACCAGTCTTGGCTCCATGTAACTGTGACCCTTCATATTGGTAATAAAGCCGCAGTGTCCGCCGAAGGGATATATTTCAAATTTGAGGTAATCCTGCTGGTTAATTTTATCCAAATCTGCAACTGGGATAATTGGATCATCAGCCGCAGTAATTAGGTGTGCAGGTATTTCCAAATGGCTTAGTCTGTCACCGGTCAAGGCATAGGATCGAAAGTAACTCTCCGCATCATCAAACTCTGTGTGTCTTGGTACAAAAAAGCGATTCAGCTGCTCAAAATCTTTGGCGTCCTCCAGCTGAGGTCCGTAATCATACTCTGGGAAGTGCTTAAGCTTTTTGCGCAACGAGTTGGTCCAGCGATACATAAAGTATTTTCGATAAAAAAAAGCGCCCTCATTTAGAGCAACCATCGCATTCACTGGATCAACTGGTGGTGATATGGCAACGGCAGCGCGAAGTCCAAGTGCCTTGCCGCGGTCAGCAGCTATGCGCAGAGTAAAATTACCGCCTAGGGAAAATCCTGCGAGAAACACAGCGGGATAATTATTTTGGCTGATAAACACTTCCATTGCATCAGCAACTTCTCCCGTCATCGTGGAGTTAAACAGCTCTTTGTTTAAGTGCTGCGTGTCACCATGATCTCTCAGGTTTAACCTGAGCACATCGAATCCATGGTCTAGAAGATACTTTGCTGTGGTCACCTGATAGGCGGACTGACTTGACCCCTCCCATCCATGGATCATTAGAACCAGTGCGTTTTTAACCGCTGCTTTTCTACCCAGTGCGCGGTCAAATTCTGCTGCCAGTCTTACACCTTTGTCGGTAGTCAGAATGAGCTGCTCCGAGTTTAGATTCTTGGCTAACTGTTTTGCGCGCATCTTGCGAGGACCCACGCTATTGAGTGCACTTTGTATATGTGCATTTTTCAGGTGTAGGGGTGGGGTAAATGCTCGGTTTACAGTCATATATAAGGCTGAATGTTGTTTTAAATGTTTAGAGGTACACGAACCCCTAATAATAACTGTGGTCGAACAGATAGACCAAGGAATTTTGGTAATCAGGAAGTAATAGTATCAAGGAGATCAGTATGATTAAGATACTGCAGGCTCTCGTACTTGTAATAGTCGCCAGTTTCGCCTCTGCACTCAGTTTGTCAGTCTCAGCACAGGCTCAAGATAGTAATCAAAATACTCAATCAAATAGTAGTCAGAGTACATTAGCTGTCTCTCAAAAGGACTCTGCTGAGGCAGATCTCTCGGTGCTTTAGCGGATGTGGGCTATCCAACAGTTGGACTACAAACGCTGGGGTATCCGCAATGGCTGTATCAGTAATGGCCGGATCAAGCGTATTAAATTCATTGATGACCGCTCTGCAATGATCAACATGTACGGCAAAAAGAAGGCGATTATGAGGCTAGAGAGTCGATGCCCAGGCATAAAAAAACATGGATTTTTGCATGTCACCGATGGCAAGCGACTCTGTATAAAAAATAGTCGCTTTCAGGTTTTGGGGGGAGGGTTTAACTGCAAGATGGCCAGTATTGATCCCTATGTGGGTTTAGAAGAGCCGCCTGAACTACAAGAATTCGACTGAATTGACCAAATTTTCTTGCTTCTGACTTAGGTTTTAGCTTTTCATGGTACCTTGTAAGTTAGTCAGTTGTGGGGCCTGTAATGAAAGCGACGAGATGGTATTTTGCCGTATTTGCGTTGACGCTGATGTCTTGGTCAGTCGGTGCGCAAGATGCTGGGGTCGACGCCAAAGGCGATGCGCTGGATTCTGGCCTAGATAAGCCGTTACAAGAGCTCGTCGAGGATGAGCTGTCTGAACCAACTTTAATTGAGAAAATGCAGGCTATCGATAAAGTCGATCCCGCTAAGTGGGGTATCCGCAAAGACTGTATCTCCATCAGAAATATTCGCAATATATCCTTTCAGGACGATCAATCCGCCATCATTAAAGTTGGGCGCGGCAAGGAAGTGCTGATGCGGTTGCGTCGAGAGTGTCGAGGCATCCGGCACGAGGGCTTTATCTATCAGGCTCGCGGCTCACGACTCTGTGCGCGTTTTGATAGGTTAAAGCTCTACAAGACAGGCATAACATGCCAGATCGAGTCGTTTGAACCTTACATCAAAGTCGAGAGTATCAAGCCTGGAGAGGGCGAGGAGTCCTAGTGATGCTTGTTGTGACCCCACAGATGTCAGTTGGCAGAGTGCTGCGCGTTACTCTGGCATTCTGTGTCTGCGCTTTTAGCCTATCTCCGGTCGCGCTAAGTCTACAGGGGAGCCTGCAGCAGGGCAGCTTGCTGCTGGGAAAGGTAGCGCCGAAATCCAAAGTTTTTTATCAGGGTGAAGCACTGCAAACCACCGAGGCCGGGGAATTTTTACTGGGCCTATCCAGAGATGCACCTGAGACCATCAACCTGCGTATTATCGATGCAGAGGGTGTGCAGAGCTTGCGATCATTCCCTGTGGTTCAGCGTCAATACAGTATTCAGCATGTCAATGGCGTACCCCAGCGCACAGTAGCCCCCAGTGATTCCGATATCGCACGAATCCGCAGTGACTCGGCAATGGTGAAGCATGCGCGCACAGAAGTAACCCAAATGGTAGATTTTCTACAGGGCTTCATGCAGCCTCTGCAGGGTCCAGTGACCGGAGTTTATGGTAGTCAGCGCGTCTATAACGGTGAGCCTCGCAGCCCCCATTTTGGCGTCGATTATGCGGCACCAACGGGCACTGCGGTGATGGCGCCTGCGTCTGGTATTGTGCGTTTAGCTCACCCCGACCTGTTCTATTCAGGCGGCACTTTGATTATTGATCATGGTCATGGCCTGTCATCTAGCTTTCTTCACCTCAACGATATCCTTGTCAAAGAGGGAGAGCAGGTTGAGTCTGGCCAGGTAATTGCAGAAGTCGGAGCCACTGGCCGAGCAACAGGGCCACATCTTGACTGGCGTATGAATTGGCGCCAGGTGCGCATAGATCCTGAGTTGGTTTTGAAAACTCTTCCAGCACGATAGGGCAGCCTTCAGTTCGCTTTAAAGATTTCCCAAGCAATGATATTTCACCGATAAAATGGCGATTTGGCGCTAATTTGCGTAAACTAACGCGGTTTTTAGACGGACGACAAAAGTGGATAAAAAACTTCTCAGTATATTGGTTTGCCCGGTTAGTAAAGCCCCTTTGGAGTATGACGCTGAGGCTCAGGAATTAATCTGTAGGGCGAGCGGGTTGGCTTATCCCATTAGAGATGGTATTCCAGTGATGCTCGAAGCTGAAGCCAGGTTGCTCAACGTCGATGAAAAATTGAAGTCATCGACAGACACAGACTCTGCACCATATAACAGGTAGAGCCCCCAAACAGAGGACCAAAAGCATGACCGAGGTTTCCCTATTCACCCGGATCATTAACAGAGAAATACCAGCTGAGATTCTCTACGAGGATGAGCAATGCATTGTTATCAATGATATTGCGCCGCAGGCACCAGTGCACATGCTAGTGATCCCACGTGAACCGATCGCTCGATTGGCAGATGCCCGTCAGTCAGACACTTCTCTGCTTGGCCACCTGATGTGGGTTGCCGGTGGGATGGCTCGGCAGACAGGCATAGATGAGGCTTTTCGGTTGGTTGTCAACAACGGAGAGGGCGCTGGGCAGACTGTTTTCCATCTGCATCTTCATGTCTTGGGCGACAAAAATTTTACTGAACAAGAATTGTAATAACGCCGGCCCCAAGGGCTGAGTTAAAAATTGGAAATATTAAATGATGCAAAGCGCCGAAATCCGTGACGCCTTTTTAAATTACTTTGCCAGCAAGCAGCACAAAGTGATGCCCAGCAGCAGCCTAGTGCCTGGCAATGATCCAACGTTGCTTTTTACCAATGCCGGTATGGTGCAGTTTAAAGATGTCTTTTTAGGTGATGATAAACGCGATTACAACCGGGCAGTGTCATCTCAGCGCTGTGTGCGCGCTGGAGGTAAGCATAACGATTTGGAGAACGTGGGTTACACGGCTCGTCATCACACCTTTTTTGAGATGCTTGGCAACTTTAGCTTTGGCGACTACTTCAAGCGCGAGGCCATAGGCTACGCATGGGAATTTCTTACTCAGGTGTTAGAACTTCCCAAAGAGCGCCTTTGGGTCACTGTGCATATTAGCGACGACGAAGCAGCAGATATTTGGATAAACGAAATTGGCATAGACCCAGCAAGGCTCTCCCGTCTTGATGAAGATAACTTTTGGCAAATGGGTGACACTGGTCCCTGTGGGCCGAGCACAGAAATCTTTTGGGATCACGGCGAAGACATTCCCGGTGGCCCTCCTGGTAGCGAAGATGACGACCTAGATCGCTATATAGAGATCTGGAATCTCGTGTTTATGCAGTTCGAGCGAGATAGCAGCGGTAACATGACACCTCTGCCTAAGCCCTCGATAGACACAGGTATGGGTCTTGAGCGAATTGCTGCAGTTATGCAGGGCGTTCACAACAACTATGATATTGATCTGTTTCAGCATCTAATTAAATCTGCTGCCGACGTAATCGGCTGTGATGATTTGCAGGAGAGCTCCCTAAAGGTGGTTGCAGACCATATTCGCTCCTGTGCTTTTCTTGTGGTGGATGGCGTTCAGCCATCAAATGAAGGTCGGGGCTATGTGTTGCGTCGCATTATCCGCAGAGCGTTGCGCCACGGTTATAATCTTGGTGCCAAAGGCAGCTTCTTCCACAAATTGGTTGCATCACTGAGTGACGTGATGGGTGAGGCCTATCCCGAGCTGATATCTATGCAGCAGCAGATCACCAATACAATCAAAAAGGAAGAGGAACAGTTTGCCCGCACTCTTGACAAGGGCATGGGCGTACTCGAATCAGCACTAGAGGAATTAATTGGGACTGAACTGCCAGGCGAGCTGATTTTTCAGCTCTATGATACCTATGGATTTCCCACGGATCTGACCAACGATGTCGCCCGAGAAAAGGGCTACAGCCTAGACATGACCGGTTACGAGAGCTGTATGGAGCAGCAGCGTAACAGAGCTAGATCCGCCAGCCAATTCGGTGTTGATTACAGCGACAGTATCCGTCTCGAAGGCCGTACCCAATTTGTTGGTTACGAGGCGCTGCAAAATACAGCAAAGGTTGTGGCACTCTATTCCTCAGGCGAACAGGTTGATAGTGTCACAGAAGATGCTGAAGTTGTGGTAGTGCTAGATGCCACACCATTTTATGCTGAATCTGGAGGTCAGGTGGGCGACGCAGGTTACTTGCAAGCTGACTCGGGAAAAATTGAAATTTTGGATTGCCGTAAGTCAGGTGACCATCATCTGCATATAGGGCGGGTAGTCTCTGGCGTATTGCATCGAGGGGAGCAGGTGGTCGCCGTTGTTGATGCAGCTGTGCGCCAAAGTACTGCTCTCAATCATTCTGCCACTCATCTGATGCATGCTGCGCTTCAGCAGGTGCTAGGTGAACAGGTCAGCCAAAAAGGCTCTCTGGTCAATAGTGAGCGGCTGCGGTTTGATTTCTCTCACAATGAAGCTGTGACGCCAGAGCAGATCCGCCAGATCGAACATATTGTCAACGCAGAAATTCTCCGCAACACCTCAGTTGAGACTGAGATAATGTCCATGGATGACGCCAAAACGCGCGGTGCTATGGCGCTCTTCGGTGAAAAATATGGCGATGAGGTTCGAGTACTCAGCATGGGTGGCGACTTTTCTGTCGAACTCTGCGGAGGCACCCATGTGGGGCGCACTGGCGACATAGGCTCGCTGCGTATCTCGGCAGAGAGTAGTGTAGCTGCGGGGGTAAGACGTATTGAAGCCGTTACTGGTGATAAAGCAGTAGCGCTTTGTGATGAGCTACAGGACCGTATCAACGAGGTCGCAATGGTTGCTCGCGCCTCAGGCAGTAATATTGCCGTTAAGGTTCGCCAGCTGGTGGATGATAACCGCCGATTACAAAAAGAGATTGATAGTTTAAAAAGTAAATTAGCGAATGCCTCAGGTACTGATCTGATGTCTGGCGTAAAAGACGTCAATGGAATTCAGGTGTTGTCGACCATTGTCGAAGGTGCGGATGCCAAGAGCCTGCGCGATGTTGCTGATCAGGTGCGATCTAAGTTAGATAAGGGAGTCTTTTTTCTGGCCGCGGTAGAGGGCGACAAAGCCGCTATGTTGGCCGGTGTAACCAACAATCTAACCGATAGAATCAAGGCAGGGGATCTGCTGAAATATATCGCGGCTCAGGTAGATGGTAAAGGTGGTGGTCGGCCGGACATGGCTCAGGGCGCAGCAGCAGATGCCAGTGCTCTGCCAGCGGCTATGCAAACAATCTATGAGTGGGTAGAGAAAAGCCTGTCCTAAAGAGCGGTACTGACAATAGCGACCTAGTAACTTTGCGGTTAAAACACATTGATTAGAAATAGGAACAGATGAGTTTAATAGTTCAAAAATATGGCGGTACCTCAGTAGGTAGCGTAGAGCGCATCAAGGCAGTTGCTGCCAAGGTTGCGCAGAGTCACGCTAGTGGTAATCAGTTGGTGATAGCAGTATCAGCTATGAGCGGAGAGACCAATCGCCTCATTGGCTTAGCTAAGGATATTGATGATCAGCCCTGCCTGCGCGAAATGGATGTTTTGGTCAGCACAGGAGAGCAGGTCACCATAGCTCTGTTGTGTATGGCGCTCAAAACCCTCGGCGTGGAAGCGCGCTCCTATACCGGAGGACAGGTGCGAATCCTCACCGACAACGCTCATGGTAAAGCCCGCATTCAGGAAATTGATGGTCATCGCATTCGGGCAGACCTGAACGCCGGTCGCGTAGTGGTAGTCGCTGGCTTCCAGGGCACAGACCAAGACGGCAACATCACAACATTAGGGCGTGGCGGCTCAGATACTACTGCAGTGGCTCTTGCAGCCGCGCTTAAAGCCGATGAGTGTCAAATCTACACCGATGTCGATGGCGTATATACCACCGACCCTCGAGTAGTGAGTCGTGCGCGACGACTGGATAAAATTACCTTTGACGAAATGCTGGAAATGGCCAGCCAGGGCTCAAAGATACTGCAAATCCGCTCGGTAGAATTTGCCGGAAAATACAATGTACCCCTACGTGTGATGTCTAGCTTTGAAGAAGGCCCAGGCACATTGATATCTCTTGAGGATGAAGATCAAATGGAAAAAGCTGTTGTATCAGGTATCGCTTTTAATCGTGATGAAGCAAAACTTACCATTCGTGGCATCCCCGACCAACCAGGTGTTGCCTATAAAGTACTGGGGGCCATCAGTGCCGCCAATATCGAAATTGATGTGATAGTGCAGAACGTCGCTAAAGATAATTCAGCGACCATTACCTTCACCGTACATCGCAACGATCTGCTTCCTGCACAGAAACTACTCAAGGATATTGCAGAAGATTTGGGCGCTCTGGAAGTCGATGCCGATGACCAAATTGCAAAGGTCTCGATTGTTGGTGTAGGTATGCGCTCCCATGCTGGTGTGGCCGCAAAAATGTTCGAATCGTTAGCCAAAGAAGGTATTAATATCCAGCTGATTACCACCTCCGAAATCAAGATTACAGTAGTGATCGAAGAGCGCTATTTGGAGTTGGCAGTGCGCGCACTACATTCTGGCTTTGATCTCGATGCCATAGGCTAGGAACAGGCTTTATTTTTGGACAATCAGCTTAAAAGCTGCTAGATTTCGATGCTATTTATGGCTAAAACACTAGGCTGTAGACTGACATGGGCAGGAGAGCTCATCTTATAATAAGATGGATTAAGGAAACTATCTCTACTAAAGAAGGGTAGAGCAGCAGTGTAGGAGCATGCTATGTTAATACTGACAAGAAGGGTGGGAGAAACTCTTGTTATAGATGATGACGTCACGGTTACCGTTTTAGGTGTTCGTGGCAATCAGGTTCGGTTGGGTGTAAATGCACCAAAAGAAGTCGCCGTTCATCGTGAAGAAATCTATCAGCGAATTCAAAGCGAAAAAGGTGGAGAAAAAGCCCCTTTGCCGGGAGATTCTGAGTAAAACAGACTTTGATTTATCTACCGATGTGATATTATGCCGCCGCTGTGAAAAGGGCGGCATAATCGTTTATAGCTACCTTGATTCAGAGCAACGCGCGACCGGGCGCGACTTTAAGTTAAACAGTAAAGACCGGTAGACAAGTTTATGGAGAAATGGCCGAGTGGCTGAAGGCGCGCCCCTGCTAAGGGCGTATACGTTAATAGCGTATCGAGGGTTCGAATCCCTCTTTCTCCGCCATA
>JABJEX010000066.1 GCA_018663035.1 Porticoccaceae bacterium | reverse complement strand
GGGCAGGTCGTTATTGCCGGATCAGCGACAGCTGTAGATCGCGCTATTGAAATCTGTAAAGAGGCAGGAGCCAAGCGTGCTATGGCGTTGCCTGTCAGCGCGCCGTTCCATACGCTGTTGATGCAGCCAGCGGCAGAGAAGTTAACAGAGCTAGTCAATAGCACAGCTTTCTCAAGCCCAGTGATACCCGTCGTACACAATGTTCACGGGCAGCTAGAAAGCAATCCAGAAACAATAAAGGCACTAATGCTTGAGCAGATATACAGGCCAGTTATGTGGGTTGATTGCATCCAAGGCTTGAAGGCTAGAGGTGCTGCGCTGTTTGTTGAGTGCGGTCCTGGCCGTGTGCTTAACGGTCTGACTAAACGAATAGACCGTGAACTGACCTCATTTTCCACTGATGATGAAGCCAGTCTCGATAACGCATTAACCTCAGTTTAAATTCAATTTGGAGTAGAGCATGACAGTTGAACAAAAGGTGGCTTTAGTCACTGGTGCAAGCCGCGGAATTGGTGCAGCTATTGCAGATCAACTTGGCCAATCAGGTCTAGTTGTTATAGGTACCGCCACCACTCAAGCTGGTGCAGAGAAGATCAGTCAGCGTTTTGCTGAGAAGAAGATTGCTGGTCGTGGTCTCGCGCTTGATGTTACCGAGTCAGGCTCGATCGAGGCTGTTTTAAAAACTATTACCGATGAGTTTGGTGCTCCTACGATTCTAGTCAATAACGCCGGAATCACCAAAGACAACATTATTATGCGCATGAAAGAGGAAGAATGGCTGGATGTGGTAAACACCAATCTTAGTGCTGTATTTCGTCTTTCGAAGGCCTGCGTGCGAGCTATGACCAAAGCGCGCTGGGGCCGTATTATCAATATCAGTTCTGTAGTCGGTTCCATGGGAAATGCCGGGCAGAGCAACTATAGCGCCACTAAGGCTGGAGTTGAGGGGTTTGCTCGCGCATTAGCCAAGGAGCTGGGCTCAAGAAGTATCACTGTAAACAGCGTGGCCCCTGGGTTTATTGATACAGATATGACGAAAGAGCTGCCAGATTCGAGCAAGGATATGATGTTAAGCCAGATTCCACTTGCGCGGTTGGGGCAGCCAGAAGAGATTGCTGCAGTGGTAAGCTTTTTGGTATCCGACGCGGCTGGGTACATAACCGGCGAAACCATCCATGTGAATGGCGGTATGTATATGGCTTAAGTCCCTGATTTCGTTGGGGTCTCAAGCTTTTTTACAAAGGGCACTAGCATTTTCAGAATTGTCAGGTAAAATGCGCGCCCATAATTTACAGAATATTGCTGTCCAAGCGTTACTAGCTAGATAGCAGGTTAGACATCATATCCCTTATAGGAGTGGAAGCACGATGAGCAACATTGAAGAACGCGTTATTAAAATGGTTGCAGAGCAACTAGGTGTTAAAGAAGAAGATGTAAAGACAACTTCATCTTTCGTTGAAGATCTTGGCGCTGATTCTTTGGACACCGTTGAGCTGATCATGGCTCTGGAAGAGGAGTTCGATGCTGAAATTCCTGATGAAGAGGCAGAGAAAATCGCAACAGTTCAGGATGCGATCACCTACATCAACGCTAACGGTTGATTTAGAGCTATTCGAAAAGCCGCTCCTTTTGGGGCGGTTTTTTTATGCCTGTTAGTTTTGTCATAATGGGCCCTATAATGGTGCCTTAAGCCCCGCCACAGGGAAATCTATGCTCTACCACAGTATTAATGGCCAATTCGCTGCTACGCCAGCGACTAGAGAGACACTGCTTGATCGTGGTCTTGCCTACGGCCATGGCTTATTTGAGTCTATGCTGCTCTCTGGTGGCAACATAGCACTGCAGAAGCGCCATGTAAAACGCATCTGTCAAGATGCCAGTCGACTAGGTATCCAGATTCAGGCTGAAAGGCTGTATAGCTATCTGAATGATTTTCAAGACCAGCTAAAAGCTGAGGACATTGAAGCTGGTGTGGTAAAAATGATTCTCACGGCTGGTGTAGGCGGGAGGGGCTATAAGAGCCCTGATCCAATCATTCCAAAGGTTATCTGTCTCTACGCCGAGCTTTCGGGCGAGATGACTGCGCAGATAGCCCAGGGTATCAAATTATGGCGGTGTGAGTATCGCCTGCCCAGCAACCCTCAGCTAGCTGGGATTAAGCACCTTAATCGCCTTGATCAGGTGATGGCAGGGCGTGAATGGAGCTCGCCTGATTATGCTGAAGGATTAATGTTAGATCAAACAGGCAATATAGTTGAGGCCACTGCGGCAAATATTTTTATTCGCACCGACAAACTGGGCTGGCAGACTCCCTGCCTGTCGTTGGCAGGCGTCAGCGGCGTAATGCGCTCCGTGCTGATTGAGGAACTATTCCCGGCCGCAAATATAGCGTTGACAGTCACATCTGTGCCTTTAAAAAGCCTGGAAACGGCACGTGAAGTTTTCGTCTGCAACGCGATCAGAGGCATAGTTCCGGTGGTTGGAATTGCCCAATCTGAGCATTTCAAAACTGATCCCATAAAGCTTGAGATTGGCGATCAAAGTAAGGCGCTGTATCAGGCCTTGGCGCAGCGATACACCTGCTTCCAATGACTAAGTTTTTAACAGGCCTGTCCGTCGCTCTAATTGCGCTGCTCACTGCTGTTGTTGTGCTGCTGTCTTCTATGGGCCAGCACCTTGATCGACCTGTAAATTTGGTTGGGCAGCAGGACCTAGATGCAAACAACCGGCTCAAGTGGACGATAGAGACTGGCAGTAACCTCAGTGAGGTCAATCGCCGGCTCTTCAATCGGGGGATCCTTTCAAAACCAAAATTAATGGCGCGTTATGCCAAGCTAAACAACCGTGCCTCCATTCGGGCCGGCAGTTATTGGATTACCGCCGACGATAGTGCGAGATCATTGCTCGATAAATTCAACCGTGGCGAGGTCATCCAGTATCAGATTACCTTCCCAGAGGGCTGGTCTTTTGAACAGTGGCAAGCACAATTTGATGCTGTGCCACAGTTTGCAGCTGAAAGTAAACAGGCTGTTGCTGACCTGCTTGAGGAGGCCGGAGTTAACGTTGATCATCCGGAAGGGTGGTTCTTTCCGGATACCTATAGCTACACAAGTACAGATAGTCGAGCAGACATTTTGCGTCGCGCTCACAAAAAAATGCGTCTAGAGCTTGAGCAGGCGTGGCAGGGACGCGATGATAATCTCCCTTATTCGTCAGCCTACGATGCTCTGATTATGGCCTCAATCATTGAAAAAGAGACTGGGCTCGCTGCTGAAAGAGATGAGATTGCAGGGGTTTTTATCCGTCGACTCAAAACTAACATGCGTCTACAGACAGATCCAACCGTTATCTATGGGCTTGGCGATGAATATCAGGGCGATATTCGCCGCAGTCACCTAAAACAACGTACCGCCTATAACACTTACATGATTAATGGTCTTCCACCAACGCCAATCGCGATGCCCAGTGCCGCAGCCATCGATGCAGCGCTTCATCCCAAGCCCGGTTCTAGCCTATACTTCGTTGCGCGGGGAGATGGCGGGCATTATTTTTCCGATAGCCTTGAAGAGCACCTCAGGGCGGTCAAGAAGTATCAAATTAACCAACGTGTGCAGAATTACCAGTCTGCGCCCAAGGCATTATCAGAGTCACGGAAATAACATGCGCGGAAAATTTATTACCATTGAGGGTACGGAGGGTGTGGGTAAAACCACCAACATCCAGTTTATTCAGGATTGGCTGAAGTCAAAACAGCTGGCCTACATCTGTACTAGAGAGCCCGGCGGCACTCCAATGGCTGAACAGATTCGTGAGTTGTTGCTAACTCCTCGAGAGGAGCTTGTTTGTGATACGGCAGAGTTATTGCTTATGTTTGCCGGCCGCGCCCAACATCTTAATCAGGTTATTGAGCCTTCGTTGGCTGAGGGGGCCTGGGTGCTGTGCGATCGATTTACCGATGCCACCTATGCCTATCAGGGCGCAGGGCGCAATATGC
>JABJEX010000006.1 GCA_018663035.1 Porticoccaceae bacterium | reverse complement strand
TTGATCCCCCATATTATTATTCCAGTGCTGGTGCTTGCTGCGGCGATGCTCTGTCTCAAGCCAGTGATATACAAATTTTTGCTCGCTAAAAGCGAAAGCAAAGCACTGTCTTGGGATATCGGCTTCAGACTCGGACAAAACAGTGAATTCTCGCTACTAATCGCCTACTTGGCATTTAACACACAACTCATTGGAACCAATGCCTCTCATTTGATTCAGGCTGTTGCCATTGTAACTTTCCTAGTCTCTAGCTACATAGTGGTAATGAACTTCCCAAGCCCTATAGCGCTAAGTGGCAAGCTTCGCCGAGACTAATCTGGTCCCTGGCAATTCTTTAACGCACCATTACACATTAATGCTCTAACGCCATTGCGGGGCGGCATGTAGCCCTGCAGCAAAACAATTTTCTGCTATTCTGATATTGATTGCGGTATTAATTGAATGGTTAACGGAATAACAAAACAGACAAACTGGATGTTTCTCAATGATGAATCAAACTGCAGAGGCTGTAGCAAATGCGAGCCATTCAAACTTAGCGGCTGAACTGGCCCAAAAAAACCTCAGCGAATACAGCATCAGCACCGACCTATCCTCCGAACTGCGAGTAGGCACCCTCGCCTATTTTAGTATTCAGCAAGAATTTAACCGCATCGGTAAAGCCGTTGTGTCTGGTACTATGCCCAATGTAGAGAGAATTACACCGCTGCTGCAAGCGCTGGTCGATAGCACTGTTCGCAATCCTGCCGCCGGAGTCTGGCTTGCTAGACTAAAGAGCAAAAGCAGCTACGCCCACCGTCACTGCATTTCCTGCGCCATCCTCTGTGCGGTGATGGGTCGTCAGCTGGGTCTTGATAAAGAGTCGATGTTTAAACTTAGCCTAGCTGGCCTATTTATGGATATTGGCAAGCTAATGTTGCCAAATAGTCTATTGCGCAAATCTGGGTCTCTCAGCAGAGAGGAGCAGCAGGAAACCCACAAACATACTGAACTGGGCCTCAGCGCACTGGCGCAGACAACACTTCCCGAAGAAGTGCTACAGGTGATCCGCCATCACCATGAGCGTTTGGATGGCAGCGGCTACCCAGATCAGTTAACTGGTAACGAGATCCCCCTATACGCGAGAATCGCTGGCATTGTCGACTGCTACGACGCAATGACCAGCCCCAGATACTATGCAACCCCTATCGCCCATTCTGAAGCTATTATGCGACTGGCCGGCTGGCGTAAGACCCTATTTCAAAAGGAACTGGTCGACACCTTTATTCAAGCTATTGGTCTTTACCCACCAGGGTCTCTGGTAGAATTGACCAGTGGTGAGGTCGCTGTAGTCAGTGATTTTCGGGTGGGTATGGGCAGAAAGCCAGAGCTGACAGTGATATTAGATGCCAATAAACAACGCCTGACCAGAAAGCGAGTGCTCAGACTAACCGGCAAAGAGGGCAACGTGGATATTGCTAAAAACCTACCTCCAGACGCCTACGATGTAGATCCGGAGGCGCTTATCTAGCCCTGCGTTTTTAGCCCTGCCTTGGTCAAAACCGCATTAGATATGTTTGTTGCTGTCCTGTGTCAGACGTGCCCACCATCTCAGCAACAGGCGATCTGCGCTCTCTTCGGCAGCCAGCCCTAAACGTTGATGGAGTTTTTTCTTGAGTACGTAGCTCACTTCGTAGACGTTGGCGTCCTTGATTCTCGACATTAGATACTCATCACTGGTCTGTATGTCGTCAATAAGCGACATTTCAAGGGCCTGAGAGCCATACCAGGTTTCTCCAGTGGCTATCTTTTCGATATCCACCTGGGGCCGGCGAGAGGATACATGAGCCTTAAACAGGCCATGGATATCCTCGAGGTCTTCAACAAACTTACGACGACCCTGGTCTGTATTTTCACCAAACATAGTAAGGGTACGCTTGTATTTTCCAGCCGTAAGTACTTCGTAATCCACATTATGCTTTTTAAGTACTCGGTTAAAGTTGGGCAGCTGTGCCACCACACCGATGGAGCCAATGATGGCAAAGGGCGCGGCTAAAATTTTGTCGGCCACACAGGCCATCATATAGCCACCACTTGCAGCCACCTTATCGACACAGACGGTCAATGGTATCTTGGCCTTGCGCAGGCGATCGAGCTGACTACTGGCCAAACCATAACTGTGCACCATACCACCTGGGCTTTCAAGCTTAATCAGTACCTCATCATCAGTGGTAGCCTGAGTCAGGATGGCGCTGATTTCTTCACGCAGATGGCTGGTGGCCGATGCACTGATGTTGCCATTAAAACTCAACACAAAGACGCGACTCTTGGCCGGCGCATCTACCATCTCCGATGTGCTTGACGCAGCTTTTTTATCCAGCTTGGCCTGCTTCTTTTTAGCTTTTTGGAGTTTTTTCTCCTCCGCTTTTTGCATAGATTGGTCCATGGTGGCCAACATCATGGCTTCACTCATATCCTCAAACTGCTGATTTAGCGGAGTTACCTCAAGGTGCCCCTTTTCAGCACCCTGTTTATTTTTTTGACTGACACCCACCGCAATACTCGCGATAAGAGCCACGGCTAAGACCACCGTGGCAATCTTGGCTAAAAATAGGCCATACACAAATAAGAATTCCAAATTTCACTCCAACTGCATAGTTGTTAAAAAGATTTAAACAATAAAGTATAGATTAATTGCAAAACGGCTACTGCTCAGCACTGACTTCATCGACAAATTGCTTGATCAACCGGCCACCCATAATGGTCGGCGGCGGCACATAATGGGGTAAATCCCTGTAGTGGCACCAATAGGCCTCACTAATCTCGATGCCGTCCACCAGAATATTCTCAGTAACCGCCTCCGCTAGAAAGCCAATCATAAGCTGACCAGGAAAAGGCCAAGACTGACTGCCCACATAGCGAATATTGGTTACCTCAACGCCTACCTCTTCGAAGACCTCGCGGTGCACCGCCTGCTCGGCACTCTCACCGGCCTCAAGGAATCCCGCCAAGGCACTAAATCGCCCCTCAGGCCAGCTTGGCTGTCGGGCTAGTAGACAGTGCTCGCCGCGAGTGACCACCACGATAATACAGGGCGATATTCGCGGATAGTTGCTGATATTGCATGGCTCGCAACGCATCGCATGTTCGCTACTTGAGCCCTCCATGGCTAGGCCACAAGTGCCACAGAATTGATGCTTATCCTGCCAATCTAAAAGCTGAACCGCCCGACAAGCCATACTAAAAGCCTGGTCATCTGCGGTAAACAGCAGGTTGCGCAGCTCAATAAGCTTGAAATCACTCGCGGCCTTAGCCTCTGCTGAGAGCTCCCAGACCTGACAGTCAATCCCCTGCCACTGACCCAGCCAAAGTCGTCGCTGGCAAAAAAATTTCAATTGATCAGCCGAACTTTGATCGATCAACATACTGTTATCAGCAATAGGCTTGCGCGGCACTAAAATTTGGCCGTCAAGAACCGCAAGAATCCATTTTTTATCCGTATTAAGGGGTTTGGGGCTGGCGTGAAAGCCGTTTAAAACCTGTGTGCTTTGCAATGGTAAATACGCCTTAATTTTCGCTGTTAATTATACTCGACAAGCTTGCAATGTTATGGCGCTCCAGCTAAGGTCTACGCTCTTTTTTGCAAGTCTAACATGAATAAAAACCACTGGGTTGATCTAGATATTTACCGCGATCAAACCCTTGCCAATTTACTTGAGGGACTCTAAATGACTCCAACTTTGCCGCAGGCATTTAAAAAGAACTTTTTGGGGAATTCTCCCGGATGGTACCAAACAGCAATCATTGCAT
Source organism: Porticoccaceae bacterium (assembly GCA_018663035.1). GTDB lineage: Bacteria > Pseudomonadota > Gammaproteobacteria > Pseudomonadales > Porticoccaceae > HTCC2207. Next base: position 5,510 of record JABJEX010000006.1, on the reverse strand, counting down.
TTTTGGTTCTAAATCCCGTTTTTCTGTATTTATTTGGCCCGTTTGTTACCGGTTGGATACTGATTGGGCAGTTTATCTTTACACTGGCCATGGCCCTAAAATGCTACCCACTACAACCAGGTGGGCTGCTGGCTATTGAAGCCGTGGCTCTAGGCATGACAAGCCCCGGGGCAGTTTACCAAGAGACCGTCGCTAATTTTCCCGTGATTATGCTGCTGATGTTTATGGTCGCCGGTATCTACTTTATGCGCGACATGCTTCTTTTCACCTTCACTAAGATTTTGCTTGGCGTGCAATCAAAGACATTGCTGTCATTCCTGTTTTGTTTTGCTGGTGCAGTGCTTTCGGCATTCCTCGATGCACTGACGGTCACCGCGGTACTGATCACAATCTCTGTTGGCTTCTACTCGGTTTACCACAAGGTGGCCTCGGGTAAAAAGATTATTGACGAAGACCACGACCATGGCGACGATAACAATCTTGTCTCCAACCATCGTCAGAACCTCGAAGACTTTAGAGCCTTCCTGCGCAGCCTCATCATGCACGGAGCTGTGGGTACAGCACTGGGTGGTGTAACCACTTTGGTTGGCGAACCCCAAAACCTGCTGATCGCCGAGCGTGCCGGATGGGAATTCATGGAGTTCTTTATGCGTATGGCACCGGTTACCATGCCGGTATTTGTCTGCGGCCTGATCACCTGCATAGTCTTGGAAAAAACCAAAGTCCTCGGCTATGGAGCGACTCTCCCTGAGGAAGTGCGTCAGGTTCTTAAAGAATCGAGTGAACATGATGAGTCTAAGCGCACTCAGTACGACCGAGCTTCACTGATCACTCAGGCGGTGATTGCCGTGATTCTGGTGTTTGCGCTGGGCTTACACTTGGCTGAAGTGGGCTTGATCGGTCTAATGATTATCGTCCTATTAACCGCATTTAACGGCATCACTGAAGAACATCGTATCGGCCACGCCTTTGAGGAGGCCCTGCCATTTACTGCGCTTCTGGTCGTGTTTTTTGCCATAGTCGCGGTTATTCACGAGCAGCACCTGTTCAGCCCAGTTATCGACTGGGTGTTGGCAATGGACCCTGCGGCTCAGCCCGGCATGTTTTTCCTTGCCAACGGTGTTCTCTCAGCGATCAGTGACAATGTGTTTGTAGCTACGGTTTACATCAACGAAGTAAGAGCAGCCTTTGATGCGGGCACCATTACTCGCGACCACTTTGACAAGCTGGTTATTGCAATCAACACGGGCACCAATCTGCCAAGTGTAGCAACGCCCAATGGTCAGGCAGCCTTCCTATTTTTGCTGACCTCCGCATTGGCCCCACTGATAAGACTGTCATATATGCGAATGGTCATTATGGCGGCACCCTATACTGTGGTGCTGACCGTCGCTGGTTACCTGGGTGTGATGAATAACATCTAGCTAACGACTGCATAAAAAAGGCCGGGTTACTCACCCGGCCTTTTTTTTATCTCAAAACTTTCTTGTCAATCTGTGAAGTCGGAGTTCTTTTTCAGCCTCCTTTTTCAGACTCCTTTGCCCTTAACTATCAATGGGCTCGGGCTGCTATTCAAGCATTGGAAAGAATCACCTTTCCTCTAGCACGGCGCTCGGAGATTGAGGCAAAAGCGGCTTTGTAATCGTCCAGTGCATAGACCTCTGTGACTAAAGGCGAGAACTTGCCACTGTCGATCATTTCGATCAACTCTACAAAGTTTTGTCGCGACTCCATGGGGGCACGAGCAGCCCATGCACCCCAGAACACACCAACCAATGACGCCCCTTTAAGAAGCGCTAGATTCAGTGGCATAGCCGAAATTGGGCCAGACGCAAAGCCAATAACCAAAAAGCGACCGTCCCAAGCTATAGCGCGAAACGCCTGCTCAGAGAACTCGCCACCCACTGGATCGTAAACCACGTCCACACCTTTGCCGCCAGTCAGTTCTTTAACCCTGTCTTTGAGGCTCTCGGTAGAATAATTAATGCGCAGATCAGCGCCAGCTTGGCAGGCGAAGTCGAGCTTCTCCTCGGTACTTGCCGCAGCAATAACAGTGGCGCCCATAGCTTTAGCGATCTGAATGGTGGCAATGCCCACACCGCCAGCGGCGCCCAGTACCAGCAGCGTTTCTCCCGGCTGGATATTAGCCTGCTGCTTAAGTGCGTAATAGGACGTGCCGTAGGTAATTGCGAAGCCTGCCGCCTGCTCAAAGGACATGCTGTTTCCCATCTCAAAAGAGCTGTGCTCGTTGACCACACATTGCTCGGCAAAGGCACCAATCTGTGTAGTAGCAATAACTCTGTCACCCACTTTGCGGCTTGTTACCCCCTCACCCACAGCTGTAACCACTCCAGCAAGCTCAGCTCCTGGTATAAAAGGCAGCTCTGGTTTGAACTGGTATTTTCCCTGCACCGTCAGTACATCGGGAAAGTTGACCCCTGTAGCTTTGATATCCAGCAAAATCTCTCCCTTGCCCGGTGCAGGTGCATCCACCTCTTCGAGAACCAGATTTTCCGTGGGTCCAAATTCCTTACAGACTAATGCTCTCATAATCATGTCCTGATTTTTATTGTTATTTATTGGCTAGATAGGCCGCTGCTTTGGCGACAAATTTATTGGTCTGCTGAAAACCGCCTACGAGCATCTCCTGACCCTCTGGATTATCTATGGCAGCCATCTGAGTACGGACGTTTTCTGGCGTCTGCTGTTCAGGTGCAAGATAAATTCCATCGGTTTCATAAATATGGGTGCGCGCATAGCCACCAGCACCGGCGCAAAGAATACTGCGATTTGGTGCCTGATTGTCACAGAGTGTTAACAGCGCTGCAGTCACAGACTCTACAGTCATAATATCCGACTGTTCTTCGGTCACCAGCCCCTCCAGCATACGCGTCCCAGCTGTAGGCGACAGACAATTAACATGGATATTGTATTTTTCACCCTCAATACATAGCGTATTCATAAGCCCTACAACGGCCATTTTGGCAGCACCATAATTAGCCTGTCCGAAATTACCGTACATTCCGCTCGACGATGTAGTCATTACAATCCGCCCATAGCCCTGCGCGCGCATAAGTTCCCAGACAGCTTTAGAGCAGTTGGCAGAGCCCATAAGATGAACATCAACAACCAACTGAAAGTCTGCCATATCCATCTTGGCAAAACTCTTGTCGCGCAAAATTCCTGCATTGTTGACAAGAATATCCACACGCCCCCATTCCTCGACAGCCTGAGCAACCATGGCTTCAACTTCATCCATCTTGGCTACATTAGCGCCGTTAGCGATGGCTTCACCGCCTGCAGCCTGAATCATGGCTACAGTTTCCATCGCAGCATCGCTAGAGCCACCTACACCATTGACTGAGCCACCCAGATCATTGACTACCACCTTGGCACCACGCGCCGCCAGGGCCAGTGCGTGAGAGCGTCCCAGCCCATTTCCTGCACCAGTAACTATGGCTACCTGCCCATCGTATCTAATAGTCATCAGCTTCTCCTTGGACCTAATAATAGTTGAATCTAGCGGTATTGGCTGAGTTCACGTCGTGCAATCACCATACGGTGAACTGAATCCGGGCCATCGGCAAATCGCAAGGTGCGCTGCGCCCCATACCAACTTGCCAGCGGTGTATCCTGAGATAAACCGATACCACCATGCATCTGCATAGCCTCATCAATAATTTTAAGGGCCATATTGGGCGCCGCAACTTTAATCATGGAAATAAACGGCTGAGCAGCATCGGTACCCTCATGATCCATTAACCAGGCTGCCTTGAGACAGAGTAATCTGGTCATTTCGATATCAATCCGAGCCTGAGCAATAATATCCACGTTGCCACCCAACTTGGCCAGTGGGCGACCAAAGGCTTCGCGGTTAAGAGAGCGTTCACACATTAATCTTAGTGCTGCCTCGGCCAGACCTAGTGAGCGCATACAGTGATGAATACGACCAGGCCCCAGTCGACCCTGGGCCACTTCAAAGCCACGGCCCTCACCGAGAATCATGTTGTCTTTAGGCACCCGGACGTCAGTAAATCGCATATGCATATGGCCATGGGGCGCATCATCCACATTAAAAATTTCCATGGGACGGATGTTTTTAACGCCGGGGGTATCGAAAGGCACCAAAATTTGACTGTGCTGAGCATGGCGGGGCCCACCTGGATTGGTGTTGACCATCACAATCATAATTTTGCAGCGCGGATCACCAGCACCTGAAATCCAAATCTTCTCGCCGTTAAGCACCCATTCGTCACCATCAGCAACACAGGGCATAGATATGTTGGTGGCATCAGAGGAGGCTACGTCCGGCTCAGTCATGGCATAAGCAGAGCGAATCTCGCCAGCCAGCAGCGGCTTCAGCCAGGTCTCTTTTTGCTCTTCGTTACAGTAGCGGGCCAACACTTCCATATTGCCAGTATCTGGGGCAGCGCAGTTAAACACCTCGGGGGCTAGATGCGAACGTCCCGTCTCCTGAGCAATATAGGCGTATTCAACCGTATTCAGCCCATGGCCACCCTCGTAATGGGTCAGAAAGAAATTCCACAGATTTTTTGCTTTGGCCTTAGCTTTTAGTCCCTCGAGAATCTCCGTTTGACGCTCGGTAAATGTCCAGCGATCGCCCTTGCGAACCTCCTGATGATACTCATGTTCCAATGGCAGTATTTCACTATCTATAAAATGCTTAACCTCTTCGAGAATAGGTTTTAACTTATCACTGATACCTAAATCCATGTTGCTGTTCCCTCTAAATTTTAAAATTATTGTGACTTTCAGCCAGTTTAAATCAAAGCTTGGTGGCCCGATACAAAAATGGGTCGCCATTGCGGACCACCCTCTTTGTAGCCCTTTTAGGGGTTAAAAACCACTTAGCTGTGCAAAGCGATCGGTATGATAGCTACTGTCCCCAAACAATGTTTGAGCTGGTCTAGCACGCTTGATAAAGAAGCCTATTTCATATTCATCAGTCATACCGATACCACCGTGCATCTGAATAGCTTCGTTGGTCGCTAACTCGGCCACTTCGCTCAGCTTGGCTTTGGCGATACTGGCAAGTGCAGGCGCCTGCCTGTCGTTTGCGTCCATCGCCTGCAGCGCTTTTAATACTACTGACTTACAGAGCTCAACTTCGCTCCACCAATGTGCGGCTCTATGTTGCAGAGCCTGAAACGAACCGATTAACACACCGAACTGTTTGCGCTCTTTGAGGTATTGCAAAGTCCGGTCGAAGCTTTCCTGAGCAATACCCAACAACTCAGCTGCCAGATAGACATTACCAGCATCCAAGGTTGCCGACAGTGCTGCATAGCCATTGCCCTCTTCACCTAACAAGTCAGTAGCTGGCACCAAAACATTATCAAACTGGATATTGGCGTAGTTACGGCCATCGACCATCTGAGTGCGTTCAACACTGACGCCTGACGCAGTGCGGTCGACTAAAAATAAACTAATACCCTGCATCTCACCTGCTAAACCGCTAGTGCGAGCGGCAACAATCAGCCTGTCAGCCG
>JABJEX010000065.1 GCA_018663035.1 Porticoccaceae bacterium | reverse complement strand
CTGCCATTACTCTGCACATCGGATGCAAAGGTTAGACCTGCCCAGCTATTGGCCATCAAATGGTCGCGCTCAAAATCAAACAGTTGATCACTGGTGTAGGCTGCCCCCGGCATTCCGGTGGCCTCGGCAATGGGTTGATTAACAGCATCCAGATCGCGCAGCCTGATGATATTTTGATAGTTATTGTTGCTCATCTAATAGGGTTCCTGACAGCCATTTAAAGCGCTTATTTTTGAGCGCACTCTAGCTGACAAATACGCCCTGTGAATACCCATAAGCGACATATTAGTAGCCCATTAGCTTTACTAATGGGGTTGACCAAGTTTCAATTTAGAAACAGTATCTGCGCCATAACAACAACAGAGTCAGACCCATGACCGAGATAAAGAAATCCCCCTACATCATCATAGGCGCAGGTATCCATGGCCTGAGTACCGCCTATCATCTCGCCCTAGAGCTCAAAGCCCGTGGCAAAGGTGATGGCCGAGATATTATCGTGATCGACAAAACCGGTGTTAGTGCTGGTGCCTCTGGTATTGCTTGCGGAGTTATTCGCAATAATTATTTCCAGCCTGCGATGCGTGAACTAATGGCCCATAGCGTCAATATTTGGGAATCGGATCCCGAGGCCTATAGCTATCACCCAGTGGGCTATATGCAGATTAGCAGTGAATCTATGCACGAGGATGTATCCTTGATTTATAGTCAGCAACAGGCGATTGGTTACGAGTCTGTTTTTATTGAGGGCGCAAAGGACTGCGACGCCTATATGCAGGATATTTTCCATGACTGGCAGGCTCAGGGCATCACCTCTGTGCTGCATGAAAAAGCCGGTGGCTATGCCAACAATCGCAGAGCTCTTGAGGGTTTGGCAGCAAAGGCCGAAGCTGAGGCTGTGCGTATTATGGGTGGTGTTACGGTGACTGGGTTTAATCGCGACAATCAGGGTGCGGTCAAGGCGGTAGTTACAGACGGCGGCACTATTGAATGTGACTATGTAGTAATAGCACCTGGGCCCTGGGCCAAGCAGTTCTGGGATATGCTGGAAATGCCAAGCACCATAAGTATCAAAAACCCAAGCAGCGGCGAACTGACTACAGATATCCCCATGTGGATTTACTGGTCGCTACAAGAGGGAACGCTGGGCGTAGATCCAAAATTGCAGGTTACCAATGACGGAAAAATGCCTCCGGTAATCCATGTGGATACAGACGCGCCACTTTACTCCGATGTGGACGGATCGTTAATCACTGACAAAATGTGGGGTATCTATTACAAACCAGATTTCCACTTTGGTGGTATTCAGGGTGGCGCTGCGCCCTTTATTGTCGACAAGCATGCGGACAGAGTGGCAGTAGACCCCTATGGTCCTGAGTCACCTGAATTTATTGTCGGCGAGGATTTTTCTACTATGTGGGTGTCTGCGCTGGCCCATTGTCAGAAGCGTTTTTCCGGCAAAATGCCGATGTACAAGGATGAGCCGTCAGGCGGCATTGGCGCTTTTACGCCTGACAGCTTCCCAGTGTTCGATGTCTTTCATAGCAACTGTTATATGATTGCCGACTCTAACCATGGCTACAAAATGATAGGTGTCGGCAAACTGGTGGCTGAAGATATCTGTGGTGACAGCTCCAGTTTGCTCAAGCCCTTCCGCTTCTCTCGATATGCCGAAGGCAAACTGCACCCAGTGTCCAACAGCCCTTTCCCCTGGAGCTGATTAAGCGCTATTTCTGGGTCATAAATTCCGCAGCCGTAGCAGCAGCAAATACACCCAAACTGTATCTGCTGTTGATACTGGCTTCAGCTATATTGTCAATCATAGCTTGGCGGGTGCCGCTATTTTGGTTGTGCAGTAGCTGACCAGCATTAAGATAGAAGTCCAGATAGTCCACCACTGCTGTTGCCTTATCGGTGGCGGAGCCCTCGGTGTCCTCCCACAGCTGATGTAACTCGGTGTAGCTAGGGCGAATATGGAACTGCTCCGGCTCATAGACTGGATTGATGTATTCGCCATGGTATACAGACCAGCGATAGAGCCCACTGTTGAGCAACTTGTTGTAGGTATTAAAGGCTTTAAATACCTGCGATTCCGTCACTAGCTGTAACTCAGGTGCCACCAGCGAGTTACCGGCAATGGCGCCTGAGGGTACAAAGTCTGGCGAGAAAAAATTAAATACAGTGCTCGCACTGAGAACCGCCTGACCAATATCCAAATCGCCCATTCGCAACACAGTGGCCCCAGGCTCAAACTGATTGATATATGCATAGTTATAACCACGTATTGCATTGGGCTCAGCGCCAGTAGGGCCCAGAGGCACCATCGACTGAGCGTCAAGCAGGCGCAGAATACCCGTCATCTGCAAGACCGGTTCTTTTACCTTGCCAAAGGTCTTGGAGCTCAACACCTCTGGGTTGCGCGCCTCAGGGTCTAAGAGAATTGCCTTGATCACGGATCTCAAGTCACCTTCAGCACCAAAAGCATTGGCAACACGCTCTATGTAGTCGGAACTGGGATTGGAGGTTACAAAGCGTTGAATTAATTTGCGGCTGATATTGGGCGCCGTGGTGCTATGGGCTACCAGAGCATCCAGTACCTGATCCAGCTCCGCATCTATACTAGCAGGGGTCTGCTCAGAATTTTCGGGGATCCGCAGTACCTGTCCCTTGTCTGTAAACAGGGTTTTGGCAGAAAACTCATGGAAGTTACGGAAAAACTTCATTGGTGCCAGCCAGCGATACTGTGCATCGTTGATCTGCGAACCCAAGAAGAAGCCATTGTTGGGCACTGTGCTGTTGCCCTGCATATAGGCACCAAAGCTCAGTCCCGTAAACACCTTGGCCAACTCTTTAATAACAGTATTGTCGTAGGTCTCTATGGGAAGATTGTCTTCGCCCAAAATAATCGAGCCATTTTGGCGGCGCTTGACCAGACCAAAGGTAAACAGCTGCATGATTTCGCGAGCAAAGTTTTCGTCTGGGTAATAGCCTATATCTGGGTTAGCTTTTTGATTGCGCAAATGGCTTAGATAGATACCCATCATTGGCGAGCGAGTCACCGCCTCTAGCGTCTGGCGATAACTACCAAAGGCATTTTCGCCAAGCATATCCCAGTAACCGGCCGCACCGCGGTAGGCGTCACTCACCGAATTATTCTGATCGCTAATGACCAGAATTTCACTCAGTGCCAGTGTCAGGCGCTGACGTAGCTGGTCCTTGCCGTACAGCGCCAGAGTCCAGAACATGTCCCTGCGCACCTGTGGCGGCCACTCATCGCCGAACTCAGCCAGAGTGGCGTCGAGAAGCGGCAACATCTGGCTCTGACTCAGATTAAACTGCTCCTCAATCCACTGAGCATAAATTTGCAGGCGATTCTCACCGCTGTCGTTAATCTGCGCTCGCAACGCCTCATAGTCAGCTGGGGTAGCGCCAAAGGTGGCCTGATTGAGAAAGCGAACAATATCCTGTTCCACCTGCTTAGTGGACAGCACCGTCTGCTCGGCAGGCTGCACATCAGCATCAAAGATTAGACTGGCAGAAATCTCACCCTGTGGATAATCAGCACTGTGAATATTGACGTAAAACTCGCCGTTAAACAGCGCATCGAGCATCTGCTGCTTATTGGTGTAGATGCCTCCGGGGGCAAGATCCCAACGATAGTTAGTGATACCTCCGGTCTGCTCGATATCCTTGACCATAGTGCCAGAGGGCGCCATATGAATATGCTGATCAGTCTGAACTGACCCTAAGTTAGAGAACGAATAGCTCAGCTTGCCGGCGTCGTTATCCCCCTGCAGAATAAAACTCAATACCCCAGAGCCATTAGTGATAGCACCGTTCTCAGCGGCGAAAGCACCTAAAAAAACTTTCTCATTTTCGACATCATTGTTGGCATCACTAATGATTAACTCGGCGCTGTCCTGAGAGGTTAAATCGTAGCTAGAGCCGGCGCTGAGTTGCACAGTAAGCGTTTCAGGCACCTCATGGAGATCATCGGCTAAAGGGCGCACCTCAATAACTCTAGAGTTCTGAGTGGCCGCCAAAACTAGATCGTTGCCGACCTCACCGCCATCACTGTAAAAAAGCTGATAATCCGCAGTAGACGCCGATCCTTTGGTGGCATCGGAATTGCCGCCGGTAGCGAAGTTAATACTTAGCTCACCAGCTGATCCATTGCGATCAATTTTGAACTTAGCGAACTGGCCACTTGCCTCGTAAGCTTGGGGCTCTACCACTGAGATACTGATATCTGGCTTGTCCGCTACCACCACAGGTGTCATCGGATTGGAAGATCCACCGCCGCCGCCACAGGCTGACAGGGTTGCGTAGAGGACTATCAGCCCTATTGGGCGACAGGTATTCATGAGTTGACCCCCGTCGCAATAAAGTCGAGATTGCTCGCTGGATCAAATGGGCTGGGGAAGTTATCCAGCGACGGGAAAAGCTCAGTGAGCTGATTGTCAGCAACGCCCATCCAGTTGGCTATTACCCCTGACACCTGAGTGTTGGCGGTGGTTGGAATCCAACAGCCGCGGAAGGTATCAAGATCACCATCCAACTGCAAATCAGGATGCTCACCAAATAACCGACCACCGTTGATCATGTCGCCCATAACTATGGCATGGCCACCCCACCCGTGATCGGTCCCAGCTTCGCTGTCCTCGCCATTAGCGGTAAAGGTGCGGGCAAATTCCGATGTTACATAGCTGAGTGTCTTATCAAAGTCACCCTGAGCCACCAACACATCCCGAAAACCTTGCAGGGCACTGCTGAGTTCAGCCATACGCTGACTGTGGTCCCAGAGCAAATTCTGATGGTTATCAAAACCATCTAACTTAATAAAATACACTGGCCTGCTGTTGCTGGTTGCTGCGCGCCCAGCAATCATTTTAGCGATAGTCTTGAGGCGTCGGGTGAACTGCGTATTGGTCGCTCCGGCGGCCTCAAAAACAGCGTCATAATCGACCCCTGTGGCCTCAGCCAGATCATAAGCTGCTCGCACCACCAGCTGCGCTTGACGCGCAGAGGCAAAGACATCGCGGTATTTTTGCTCCATCAAATGAGATTCGCTGGTTACCCCTAGCATCGAGGCTTCAATCATTTGCTGGCGACTGCCGTTAAATCCATACAGACTAACGGTCCCATCGCTGCCCATCACATAGGTATTGATCAGGCTATCTCTGGTTACCTGAAATGAATTTAGCCCAGCCAATGAAATAAGTGGCGACACAGACGCATCAATATTTCGCGAGGCGATCATTTCAGCCATACGCCCGCCCCAGCCGAAGAGAAATGGGTCCTCAGGCTGACTCTGAGTCTGGCGCTGCTGATCAGAATGGCTGAATAAACGGGGCGGCACCTTAGCCGTTCCCTGATGCCACTGCTGTCGGTTTACTGGCTGGATAAGGTTGCCTAGATTACAGATCAGAGACAGTTCACGATTGTTAAATAACTCTGCCAACTGAGCACATTGCGGATGCATTCCAAAGCCGTTGGACTGCAGATTGCCATAGACCTTTGCCGGGCTGGCTAAATTGAGCTCATGGAGTTCTTGACTGGGCAGAGAGACGATACCGCGACCCTGTTCATAATTAGTGCGCAGGGGGCTGGCACCAGAGGGCAGCAGCATATTAAAAGAGTCGTTACCCCCTTCAAGCATAATAAAAACCAGCGCCCGGAAGTCTCCGCTGTCGGCCATCGCATGACTGGCATTAAGCAAACCTGTTAAACCCAACCCCTGAGCAGCCGCCACGGAAGCCAGCGACAGCTGTGACGAGCGTTTTAGAAATTTGCGCCTGCTTATGCCCTGTTTAACAGTCATTAAAAGCCCCCGAAAAGATGATTTTTGCTGGCTATTCAAAAGACGGTTTGAGTCATTGCCCACAGCTTTATAGGTATTTATCTATAGTGGCTTAAACAGTGCTGATTGTCATGTATTGAATGCACCAATCGGCGACTCAAAAACTGGTTAAAAAATATGCAAATTTGGTTGATTTTGCTTTAAATTATACCGGTTCAGGTGTACCCTGCCGGCCCTCAAAAGGAGTCATCCAAGCCCATGCCAGTAAAAACGATCGTCAGTATGTGGCCTCTATTTGCAGGTCTTTCTCTTATTGGTCTTGCCGTTGGTGTGCAGGGCAGCTTGCTTGGTGTGCGGGCAGAATTAGAGGGTTTTGACGACTACCTAATCGGCCTATTAATGTCCTGCTACTTTGCCGGCTTCTTGGCGGGATCACTGCTGACTCCTAAAATGATCCAGCGAGTAGGACATATCCGCATTTTCGCCGCGCTGTCAGCGGTGGCATCGGTTACTATTCTGGTGCATTCGATCTATGTGAATCCCTGGGCCTGGGCACTGATGCGACTGCTCACAGGTTTTGCTTTTTCTACCATTTATGTGGTCTCCGAAAGCTGGCTCAATCAGGCCTCTAGCAACGCTAACCGCGGGCAAATTCTGTCCATTTATACGGCTATTTTGCTGGCTGGCATCTGTGCCGGGCAATTTATGCTCAACCTAGCCGATCCTATGGAATTTACGCTATTTATTTTGATCTCTGTAATGGTCAGCGTAGCTGCAGTGCCAATCTTATTATCCATCGTTACCACTCCGGCTATCGAAGAGACTGAGAGAGTCACCATACGCCACCTGTGGTATCGCACACCTATGGGTGTGACCGGCATTGTTCTCTCGCAATGGGTGTCAAGCATCCTGTTTGGTATGGGAGCGGTTTATGCCACCAAACTCAACTTCACTGTTTATGAAGTGGCAAACTTTATGGGCGCCATGATGGCTGGCGGTATGATTCTGCAATACCCAATTGGCAAAATTTCTGACTCAGTCGACCGCCGTTGGGTGATGGGTATCGCCTGCCTGTTTGCCGTGGCCTTTGCCCTATTGATTAGTCTTGAGTCAGAAGCCTCAGCCAAACTGTATATTTTGATTTTCCTGTTCGGCGGCTGTGCCCTGTCACTCTACTCTTTAGTGGTTGCACTGACCAATGACCACCTGCGCCCGGCAGAAATCGTGCCAGCCAGCGGAACCATTATCTTGATTGCGGGGCTTACCTCTATCACCGGGCCTGTTACCGCCGTCTTCTGGCTACAGATATTCGGAGTGCAGAGCTTCTTTTTATTACTAGCCTCCTGCCTCCTGTTACTGGGAGGTATAAGCATCTGGCGAGTACTGACTATCGAAGCACTGCCAAGCGAATACAAGGTCGAGATTACTCTACAAGCGGCACCTGCACCTGTGGGTACAGTGCTGCATGCGGAGGAAGAGCCAGTCTAAGGGTGAGAGCAGAACTTTTGGCAACGTCGCTGGTCCTACATGCATCTCAAATGCAGTAGGCCACAGTAACCGAGTAAAACGTCAATGCTTACCATTGAAACGTCCAATGTTAGGATCAGTCAGAGAGCTCTAAAGCCTGCGATTATTTTCAGTGTTTTTTTTCATGGGCTGCTGATACTTTTCCTCGAAAATGACACTCAATTTACCACTGCCACTCGAGCCCCTTTACAGCAGTATTTTGAGGTTAGCTTGGTTGCACCCAAACCCGCGGCCGCTGCAAAAAAATTGGCCCATGCAAAAACCAAGCTAGAACAAAATGCTAACCAGCCCAAGTCAACCGCTCCGGCAAGTCAAAGTCCGGCGACAACAAAGGCTCCAGGCAATCAGGTAACAGCGAGCCATTCAAACAAATTGCAGGCCATTCATTGGTACTCCATTACCACTCCCTGTAATGAATTAGAACGCAAAACCAAGGCCCGCAACTGCGGCCCAGGCGAAGACTCATTCGCTAACTATTCACCACGCCCCTACCAAACCTCTATCAGTGCGGTGTTTATTGCAGAACCAACCTCGGTATCCCAACAATATCAAAGAGATATAAACAGAGTCGAAACCTTGCTCAGCATGCATAAAATGCTCGAGAAGAATATTGGTGAGTCAGAAGAGCAATTGGTTTTTTTAGCCAATGAACAGCAGAGGATAATCCAAGAGATAAAGCGGATAGACGCAGGCTACAAAGAAGTAGATTTACTCCAAGTTTTAGGCGTAGGGATCAAGATTGCTAAAGAATCTATCAGTCAATAAGCCATGTTTTTTTATCTGGCTAGCTAAAATTGAGATACAATTTTCAGGTTACAGGCTTGCTAGATACCACGGGAGTTAATTGTCTTCGGACAACCCACAGTTAAGACTAAGGCTTCAAACCTTTAGGCTGGTCTTTTCGTAAGACGGTTTGAATAATAAAAATATTATAAGGCCCTAATATGCGCGTTCTTCTTTTGATATCAGCCCTACTGATTTCCAGTGGCTGCACAGAAACCTTTGATTCATCAGACTATCTGCAGCTAAACCAGCGCTACGATGTGGTTATTGAGCGCGACCATTTAGGCGTGCCCCATGTCATTGGCGAGCGTGATGTAGATGCGGCCTTTGGCTTTGCCTATGCTCAGGCCGAAGACAATTGGCAAATTATTCATGACAGCATTCCTTTTTATCGCGGCACCAATGCAGCCATTAATGGCAAAGACGCTGCCACCATAGACTTCTTAGTTCAGTGGCTAGATATTTGGCAAGATCTCGATGCCGGATACCAGACCCAATTAAAACCTGAGACTAGGGCCTATATCGAAGCCTTTGCCGACGGCATTAATTACTATGCGGCCCTGCACCCAGAAGAAACCAATCAGAGCCTGTTTCCGATTAACGGCAAAGACATTGTCGCCGGCTATATGCTGCGGCACTTGCTGTTCTATGGCTTTGATGCCCCAGTCATTGAGTTATTTGAAGAGCAGCGCAAACACCCTATCAGCAAGAGGGGAGAAACCATCGCTGACACTCAGGGCCTCAGCCACGGCGTGACCATTGGTGGGCTACCTGTTGGCTCTAATGCCATGACTGTATCACCCTATAACAGTACCGATGGCTCAACCATGTTAGCGATCAACTCTCACCAGCCCACCACAGGCCCGGTGGCCTGGTACGAGGCGCATATTCAGAGCAACGAGGGCCTTAATGTTATGGGTGGCCTATTTCCCAGTGGAGCCACCATTGGCGTGGGATTTAACGAAAATCTCGGCTGGGGAGCCACGGTCAACAAGCCAGACCTAGTGGATATCTATGTGCTGGATATAGACCCCAATGACCCCTATCGCTACAAGCTTGACGGAGAATGGAAGAGCCTAGAATCCCGAGAGATTAGTATTGAGGTAAAACTATTTGGCTTTCTGCCTTGGTCTGTGAGCGAGGAAGTTCTGCGATCAGAACATGGGCCAGTCCTGCGCACAGACCACGGTACCTACGCTGTGCGCTATGCGGGCATGGGGGAGATGCGTCAGGTAGAACAGTGGCTAGCAATGAGCAAGGCACAGAATTTTGAAGACTGGCGCAATGCTCTGCGAATCCATTCGTTTGCCAGCTTTAATCTGGTTTATGCTGACCGCGAAGGCAACACCATGTTTGTGCACAACAGCCTTACCCCCAATCGAGCCAGCGGCTATAACTGGGCCCATTATCTGCCCGGTGACGATAGCAGCCTGATCTGGGACGACTACATGCCCTTCGACCAGCTACCGCAGGTTATTAATCCTGAATCTGGTTATATTCACAGCGCCAACCAGAGCCCCTTCCATGTCAGTGCAGAGGGCGACAACCCGGTTAGAGAAAACTATCGCACCGAAGATGGCTTCCCAACGCGTATGACCAATCGCGCCTACCGTGGACTGGAACTATTTACTGAGCTGGGCACCATATCAGAGCAGGAATTTTATGATATCAAGCACGATAAACGCTTTAGCGCGAACTCAAGATCCATTGCGTTTTTGAATCAAGC
Source organism: Porticoccaceae bacterium (assembly GCA_018663035.1). Classification (GTDB taxonomy): domain Bacteria; phylum Pseudomonadota; class Gammaproteobacteria; order Pseudomonadales; family Porticoccaceae; genus HTCC2207. The sequence continues at coordinate 1,759 of JABJEX010000065.1, read as the reverse complement.
ACTAGAACTGGATCTTGGCGCCACAGAACAAAAGTACCGCGATGCCCAACAGGTTATTGCCAACTGGGACCGCAATACCAATATCGAAAACCGCGGAGCAGCCATCAGCACCTGCATTATTGGTGCAGAATGGCTTGCCGAGCAAAAGGGCACTCCTGTGCCAGATGCACAGGAAGAGCTAGAGCGCTGTACCGATCTGCTATTGGAAAAAGTTGGCCGTATTGATCCCTTGTGGGGTGATATCAACCGCCATGTCCGCGGCGATATTAATCTGCCTGTAGGCGGCGGCCCGGACACGCTGCGCGCAATCTATGGTCGCGATCTCAATGATCAGGGCTATCTGACCAATGTGGCCGGTGATGGGCTTTACTATTTGGTGAGCTGGGATGCCGCAGGTAGGCAAAAGATTCGGGGAGTCCATCAGTTTGGTGCAGCCACATTAGATAAAACCTCGCCTCATTACGATGATCAGGTTGAAGACTATGTCAATGAGGTGCTTCATGACCCACTATTTGATGCGCAGCAACGTGCATCAAAAATCCAGCGCAGTTACAGGCCTGGCGAGTAACAGTCTAATCATCCATGCTAGAATGGGGTCTAATCTCTAAGCCCAGATACTGAGGCCCCATGTCTATCCAGTGGTACCCAGGCCATATGCGCAAGGCCAGCAACGAAATGATCGAGGCTCTGCCTCAGGTCAATATTGTTGTTGAGGTTTTGGACGCTCGCATTCCCTTTAGCAGCTCCAACCCGTTTATCCAGAGTCTCTGCGCAGAAAAGCCCTATATAAAGCTACTTAACAAAACCGACCTTGCCGACCCAGCTATCACCCAGCAGTGGCAGGATTATTTTGAGCAGCAGAGCAACACCAAAACCATGGCGCTGGACTTAAAAAACCATGACCCCAGTGGCAAAATTATTGATCTGATCAACAAGCTCTACCCCCAGCGTGAAGGCGGCAATACCCTAGCCATGGTTACTGGCATTCCCAATGTCGGCAAGTCTTCACTGATTAACTGCCTAGCCGGCCGTCACATTGCCAAGACCGGCGACGAACCCGCGATTACCAAAGGCCAACAGCGCATCAACCTGCGCAATGGCATTATGCTGTTGGATACTCCGGGCATCTTGTGGCCCAAGATAGAAAACCCACAGGGCAGTTATCGCCTCGCTACTACAGGTGCCATTAAAGACACCGCCGTAAGCTATGAGGACATCGCCTTTTTCGCCGCGGACTTTCTACTAGAAAAATACCCGCAACGGCTTAGAGACCGCTTCAACATCAAGGATCTGCCAGGCACAGAAATCGAACTGTTAGAGATTATTGGCGCCCAGCGCGGCTGTTTGCGCGCCGGCGGCAGAGTGGATTTAGAACGGGTATCCACCATCTTTGTCAATGAACTGCGCGCCGGCACTCTGGGGCCCCTTGGTTTTGAGACCCCTGAGATGATCGATGCAGAGATGAAACAGGTGGCAATTCTAAAAGCTGAGAAAGAACAGCGAGAAAAAGAGCGGTTGGAAAAAGCCGCTGCGCGACGCAGAAAGGCTAAAGCCAACCGCAGGTAGGGGCAGAGTTACCTGCGCTCAAAGACAATGGTCTCGTCAATCAGCTCATCACCATCTTCATCAATGGTGGCAGTTAAAGTATCCCCCTCGACATCAACAAAGATATTGGGAGCGCCCACCCCCACAAAATCAGTTAACCCAGTGGTTCCATTGTTATCAAAGGTCTGAGTTACTGTCAGAAGACCCGTACTTT
>JABJEX010000064.1 GCA_018663035.1 Porticoccaceae bacterium | reverse complement strand
GCATCGAGCTGCATGCCAGGATTTTGCGCAGCTGGGTCAAACAGCCATTCTGGCGGATAGCGCTCCTCAAAATCCACGTAACTAAGCGCGATCGGGAAGTGCACCAGATAGAGATCAAAATAATCTAGCCCCAGATCTTCCAGCGATTTGCGGCAGGCCGTCTCTACATGCTCGCGACGATGGTAGGTATTCCAAAGCTTGGAAGTCACCCACAGGTCTTCTCGGCGGCATAGCCCATCGGCAATAGCTCTAGCTATACCGACTCCCACCTGCCTTTCGTTGCCATAGTCAGCAGCGCTGTCCAAATGGCGATAGCCTACTTTTATGGCCTGATACACCGCCTCTGCCACAGCGTCCTGATCGATCTTCCACAGCCCTAAACCCACGGCTGGCATTTGCTGACCGGTGACGTTGATAACCTGATTCATTGTTTAACCCTTAAGATAGCCAGCTAGGCCATTGGCCTGCATAAACTCTTTAATATTGATCGCCTCACCCCGAGCCAGCGATTCCTGAGCGGCACTGGCCACGATTATGGACCACAGCCCCTGCAATGGCGTCGCAGCCTCTACCTGTTTGCCTTCCAACTGGTCCATGAAGGCAATATGCTCGTAGTAGGTGGCCCCATGATGGCCGCTCTGCTCTATGACCGCCGCGTAGCTTAGATCTATTTCTCGGGATGCCCCCTGCTCGCCAGACTGAATCGATAACTTGGCCTTGGCGCCCTGCTGCTGGTGGAAGTTAAACACCTCGCTAGCCACCAGGCGGCCCTGCGTGCCGCAGACAACCATCTCTTCGCTAAAGTCATGACAAAACATATTTAGGCTGAAGCTAGCTTTGGTGCCATTGGCATAGTCGATAACAACAAAGGCATGATCATCTATGTCTGAGGACTGGCCCTCATATTCAAGGTCAGTAAAGTTTACCGCCTGACCACCGCTGGCATACAGCCTGATTGGCTGCGACTCAGCCATAAGATTAATCAAATCAAAATAGTGACAGCACTTTTCGACCAGGGTCCCACCGCTGTTGGCATTAAATTTATTCCACTGCCCTACCTTATCCAAAAAGGGTGGGCGGTACTCGCTGACTGCGATCGTTTTAACCTCGCCCAATGAGCCGCGTGTCCTAACCTCGTGAAAAGCCTCCGCATACTGCGCCTTATACCTGTACTGCAAGCCGATCTGAATAAAAGTTGTATAGCTATCGGCCATGGCCAGAATAGCGGCGGCATCGGCAAGGTTGGTTGCCATGGGCTTTTCTAAAAATACTGGCTTGCCAGATTGCGCCGCCACCTGCAATACATCGAAATGCGTATGATTAGGCGTGCAAATAAAAATAGCATCTGCGGCTGGGTCGTTGCAGGCGCTCTGCAAATCTGGGTAGCGCACTAATGGCTGATCGGAATAGGCTCTAAAGTTGGCTTCTGCTACATCCATGCTGTGCGTCTGGGTATCGAAAATACCATGAATCTGACCACGACCTAACAGACTGGCCACACGCATGTGCTCCTGACCTATGGTGCCAGTGCCAATCACCACTAGCCTATGACTGGCCTGGGGCTGTTGATACAGATATCTGTCGGCCTCAGTTATATGTTGCTGACTTGCCGCCTCTGCAAAATATCTTAGTCGGGGTTTATTCACGAGCTATTCCACCATAAATAATTAGTTAGGCCATCAGGCTGGCGCGACTGGCTCTGGCCCACAGGGCTATATTCAACACTAGCAATGTATTGATGCAAATCCAAAACAGACTTCCCACCCCATTCACTAATCCCAGGGGCGAGAACAGCAGGTATAGAGCTATAACGCAGGATATTAGGGTCACCGCACAGGGCACCGCAAAGCGCCAGGGCTGCATATCTACGCGATGATGGCTGCTATAAGTCCAGTCGCTGCCGCGGGGATAACGCTGACCTACCCAGAGCATAATGGCGACTTCAATAACAAACAGAATGGCATAGAGATGCAAAAAATGAATGGTCACTACCTCATCAAAGACAAATTTCAGCAGGCCATAGGCAACCACATGGAAACCAATCACTAGCTTGGGACCGAGCGCAGGCACATGCTTAGTAAACAGCCCGACCATCACGATGGCAATCACGGGAATATTATAGAAACCCGTAAATACTCGGATAATTTGCCACAGCCCATCGGGGGCATATTGCAAAAGTGGCGCTACCACAAAGGAAAATAACGCTATAACCACCGAGGCTTTTTTGGCCATAGAGACCAGTTCGGCATCATCTGGCTGCCGCCCTTGGCGCTGCTTGTAAGGGCCGTAAACATCTAGACAGAATAGCGTAGCCGCACTGTTGAGCAATGAGTTAAAGGAGCTGAACACAGCCCCTAGCAGTACAGCTAAAAAGAACCCCATGGCATAGACAGGCAAGACATCGCGAATCAGTTGCGGGTAGGCTAAATCAATACTCGCCAAACCGGTTTCAGTTTCTATGCCTCCATACAGATGGAAGGCAATCACCCCCGGCAACATCATAATAAAGGGCACCATCACCTTAAAGAAACCAGAGAACAGTACGCCCTTCTGTCCTTCGGCGAGATTTTTAGCGCCCAGCGTACGCTGAATCACATATTGATTGGTGCACCAGTAGAATAGATTGGCAAAGATCATCCCAGTAAACAGGGTTGCAAAAGGTGTGGGGTCAGAAGCAGTGCCAATAGCATTGAGCTTGTGGGTGTTGTTGTGGGTGATAATATGCAGCCCCTTGGCCACACTGCCCTCGCCCAGTAGTGAAAGCCCAAGCAATGGCACCACTAGACCAATAATTAACAGCCCTATTCCATTGAGGGTGTCGGACACTGCCACCGCCTTGAGGCCGCCAAATACCGCGTAGACCGCCCCGGTACTGCCAATAGCAACAATGGTCAGGGCCAGAGCCTGACTGTAGGAAAGATGGAATAGTGCAGGTACATCAAACAGCTGTAGCACAGCTATAGAGCCTGAATAAAGTACCGACGGGATGGTAACTAGCCCATAGCCAAGCATAAATAGAATCACTGTCAGTCGCCGCACATCATCGTCAAAGCGATCATTGAGAAATTCTGGCAGGGTCGAGAAAGCGCCGGCCAGGTAGCGTGGCAAGAACACAAAGGCCATACAGATAGTAGCAACGGCAGCAGTAACCTCCCAGGCCATACTGCTGAGGTTAAAGCCATAGGCCGAACCATTTAATCCAATTAGCTGTTCTGCGGAGAGATTGGTGAGCAGCAGAGAACCGGCGATAAATACCGCACCAAGCCCACGGCCGGCGAGGAAATAGCCGTCGCGGGTTGCGACCTCACCTCTGGTCTTGCGATAGGAGATCCAGGCCACCAGCCCCATAAAGAACAGACAGCTGAGTAATGTTGCGCTTAGATCATTTGCATTCAATGGCTTGGGCTCTGCCTTGCACCGCTTGTTATGTTTTATTTTTAGGGGCAAGAATTAGGCTAGTATTCTAGCCTAATTCTGTAATGTTCCAACAATCGTTTGGTGCCAACAATGCACACCTTAGAGCTGATAAAAGACCTACTGCCCCTGGTACCAGATCGGCGATGTCCAGGCCATTTCGCGAACCGTGCTGGGGTAAGTACCATTGCTGCAAACCTCAGGGCGATCTGCCTCGGCAATGGCCGCACAGTCGTAGGTGTGCCAGCGAGCAGTCTCTGGCTCTACAACACGCAAGTAGTAATAGGCCGATTGAGAGGGGTCAAAATCGTTATCTGTGTAAAGCTGACAGAGGCTATTGGCGCCACCCTCTGCCGTGGCTACCGGAATAACCTCTGAGCGCATCTTACCCTCGGCATCAATCCACCCTTTAATCAGGTGAAGAGCTTCGAGCATCTGACCATCAGGATCTTTGGCCGCGTAGGCAAGGAATGAAGGTTTTGCCGTGGCTTCGCCAGCACTCAGATCGCCGCCCATAGGCACACCGCTGGCGTAAGCCTTGGATACCATATCATTGGCTTCGCAGAGCCCTTCGTCTAAACCCCAGCCGGCGAACAGACGTGGACGAATTCTTGGGCCTGAGGTGCCAAATACCTCTTTGCGCAACATGGCATCGAAGATCGCATCGCGGGTGTTTTCCTTAGCCCAGACGCCAGCCAATCCACCGGGATTTCCATCAATACCGCTGGTCAGTAGGCCGGGCTGCAATCGCTGCAGCGGCGTTGACTCTCCAGTAACCGCGCCGTCCCAATCAGACTCCACCAGCCCGCCGGGGTTGGCAGAATGAGTATCTGTAGCAGCAATAACCCCGAGTTTGACCGGGTTGAGACCGATCTGCTGTTCTTCTTTAAGGCCTACTAACAAACCAGAGCGCTGGAAGTCTGTGGCATGCACGCAACCAGCACCGAGCATACCGTTGCTGCCATTCACGCCAGCGTCGCACTCGGCAGTGACTTCAGAAGCCTGGCCTACAACCAGCCCTTCTGAGGTAAACTCTCGTGTCGCATAGGTTTTGTCCTCACCCATTCTGCGCACGGCCTCAACATTACAGAGCTCATCTGGCGCGGCAAACACAGTGCTGAGACCGTTGATGCATTCTGAATTACCTTTGTGCTGAAAGATTTCCATAATCGGCTCGCGCTCAAGTCGCGCCTGAGCATAGGCTACCTTGGCTGCATCCGTATCCTCGAGCTTCATATAGGGTGCCATGCGACCATTGGCCAGGTTCGAGTTATGGGGAATGGTCAGGTAGTCACAGCCTGTAGCTGCATCGCAAACTGCATCCAATTCGCTCCAAAGCTTACTGTCGATGGGCGCATCTATGTAGCTCACTGGCAAGGCGGGTACAGACTCATTGCGGAAGATAACGTTGCGGTGGTAGTTACTGGTACCAGGTGTGCCGGTGTATTCATAGGCAACAAAGCTTGTAAATTCGCAGGGTTCGTTATTGGCATGGGAAATTTGCTGAATCATCTCCCAGGGAGACTGAGCAAAGTCACGACATAGAGAGCCGTCGGCACCACAGATTTCTGGAATACGCGCTGGGGTCTCAGTGGTGATTACACTGCCCAGCATCATCATGCCCATGCGCTGATCAGACCTATAACCTTGGCAAAACTCTGTATTGTAAACCGGTGAACCCTCTGTGCTGCACAGAGCTCGCTCACCGAGAAACTCGCCGTGATCAGTAACCGCCAAAAAGTCGAGGGGACGATCAATCTTTATTCGCCCTGTGGCTTCACCATCAGCATTCACTGGGAAAAATGGAATCTCTCCACCGCGGGCATAGTTATGAGCATCTTCTGGGGTAGCCCCGGTACTTATGGCAGCGGCATCGAACGAATAACTGGTGTGAACGTGCAGATCGCCGAACAGCGCTGTGCCATTTTCATCGTATTGGTCGCAGCTTCCAGCAGGTACTGATGCTACAGCTGACCGCTCAGCTATAGCCGCTGATGGCGCTTCCGGCTCGCTGCAAGCGCTGAGCAAAAGCGCCGCTGACAGGGAGGTAACTAATGACAGATTTAATGACTTGAACATTTTCACTCCTATTATTGTTATCAAGAGTGCCTAGAGGCGCTCTATTCAATCTCAACAGTCTGATTGGACTGACGGAATAGTAGTGCCTTTTTAATCACAGGGCAGCACAATTTTTGACTATAGAGTACTGCAGCCGTAGAGCAAGTCTTATTTAGCGATTGCGCCCAAGCGCGTCGTGGCTGGTTACCCAGTCACCAGCCAGTACCGCACTCATCAATGACAGTTCACCTGCCAAAACCGTAGCGCCGATAATTTCAGCTAGCTTGTGTACCTTGCCCGCCCCGTCGCAGCCGAGAATTTTTAGGCATTCCTGCTGTGTAGGTAGCCCAGTGCCACCACCATAGGTCGCTATAATCAATGAAGGGATGGTGATCGACAGGTAATAGTTGCCCTGCTCGTCCAGATCGGCATAGACAACTGCCGCGCTGGACTCTGCAACATTGGCAACATCCTGACCTGTGGCAATAAACACCGCTGTAATACCATTGGCAGAATGGGCACCAGTATTATTGGAGCCCGCCATAAAGGCACCTACCTGACTGATAGAGCGAGCCTTATAGAGAGCCTCAGCGGAGATATTCATGGTCTTTTGTATCAGCTCACTGGGCATGGTAACCTCGGCGACCACACGCTTGCCTCTGGTGTGCAATGTATTTAGCTGACTGTGTTTTTTGTCGGTATCCATGGCACCAGACAGCATATAGCGCTGAATGCCGGGGTAATTGGCCATAATCCATTCGCAGGCCACAAAGGTTGCCTTGCCCACCATGTTCTGCCCAGCGGCATCACCAGTGGTGTAGTTAAATCTAAGGTAGCGCATGCGCGCAGCCGCAAACTGCTGAATATTGCGCAATTTGCCAGAGCTGGTCGTCGTCTCGGCCTGAGCGGCAATCTCGGCAAAGTTATCCTCTACCCAGAGCCCAAAATCACGGGCCTGACGGGCATCTTCAAATATAAATACCGGTGCACGCTGCATTGCATCATCCACTACAGTGACCTTGGCACCACCGCATTCACGCAGCAGTCTAGCGCCGCGGTTATAGCTGGCAATGAGAGTACCCTCGGTGGTGGCCATGGGCACGTAAAAGTCTCCAGAGGCATGTTCACCATTAACCAGCAGTGGCCCCACCATACCCAGTGGTACCTGGGCAACACCGGTGAAATTTTCTATATTGCCAGCGGTAGCTGCAGGATCAATGGAGTAACGGCCAAGGTGCTCGAGTGGCACCTGCGATTGTTCAGCTACAAAATCACGACGCTTTTGCGCCATCGCTTCGCTGTAATCATTCTCACTGTCTCTCGGGATGCGGGTCGACATTACACTGGTCCTTGAATCGTTATTATTGTTTGGGCCTTTTTTCGGCGCAGTTTACTGTGCTGGGTCGTACCAGATAGGTGAACTGTAAGCACGCTCCTGAGTGGTCTTTTGCACATATTCGGGCAGCACTAGGCCAAATTTAGAGGCGTCGTAGGCGGTCCATCTTGGCGATGGTACCTCTATGACTCTGGCATAGTAGAACGCTTTTTGTCCGGCTTTAAACTCGGGATCCTGCCACAGTGCACTTAACTCAGGGGCACCATATCTGTGGCTGTAGGTCGCACCTTCAACGGTTGAAGGAATATCTGCTACCTTGCCGTCGGCATCTAAGCCACGCAGTTCTGGGTTGCTCCAGTCGACATTAAAAACTTTTTCATGAACCATGCCGGCTTCATCTTCCCAGCCTTTGATGACCTGAAGACGATCTAGATTGGCGCTGTTGGGATCCTTGGCTGCGTGCAACATAAATACTGGCGCTTCGGACTCTGCCTCTTTAAGGCTGGCGCCCATAGGCACGCCGCGCTGATAACCGAGATCGGACATGTTGGAGGCATAGAGATCATCTTCGGTAAAGTCCCAGCCACCGAAAAAACGGACGGTGATACGGCTGCCAGTGGTGGCATAGACTTCGCGTCGCTGCAGCGCATCCCAGATTGCTTCGCGAGTGTTCTCTGCGGCCCAGACCGCTGCATAGCCCGATGACGCCATTAAAAAGCCGGGAATCGTTACATCACCACGACCGCCTACCGCATCTTTCCAACGATTGGGCTGCGGCTCCATATTGGCGCTGTGCTTGCCATAGAAGTTATCTTCTTCAGCAGTAGCCAGCGAGGTATGAGAATCTGTAGATCCGATCATGCCAAACTTATAGGGGTTGGTTCCGTATTTTGTCTCCAGAGCCAGACCCTGCTTGAGCGCCTCGCGCGCGTATTCCTTGGCGATCATATCTTCTTTTTTAAGTACCCCGGCGAAATCGCCGAAGTCCCAGGTTTCGTAGTCAGCAAAACGATCGTCTGGAGACAGTAATGGATGGGCCTCACCGTCACCTTTGATCTGGGTAACCTCATAGACCGGCTCCCAGCGCGCTCGCCTACTGACATAGTCGCTATTCATCTGGTCGCCAAACTCTAGCTCAGCTGTTGGAAACATAAGACCATTTGAAAGATTGCCATTGTGGGCAATAGCCAACACATTGCCTCCACTGGTCTGTTCATACTGCTCTAAAAAATCCCATAGCCGTCGCGGATCCGAGTCCTGCTTGGGCGAAAGGGGCATTAGCATCTGTGCTTTTTCTGCATCGTCGCGATAAATCACCACACGGTGAAGGTTTTGGCCACCTTTTTGGGCGGTGTATTCAAAACCAATAAGCGGGGTGAACTTACCTGGCTCGTAATGGGCATCTGCGGTGGAGGTCAGATAGTCCCATGCATTAAACCTAATATCGCCATCTTCGAGCTCGCTGGGAGTATCCTGACGAGTCTGGGTGGCGTCGAGCTGCCGGCGGGCACTCTCTTCACTTTCGAACAGAATCTGCGACCAGTCTTGCAATGTGGCATTGGCCATCAGCGTTTTATTACCGGCCTTGAGAGCCACCATGGAACCCAACGCATCGGTGTGATCGGCTAGCACCAGAAAATCTAAAGGCTCCCGCAGCTGAGCTGGCTGGCCTCTGGTGGCAATTACCCGCTCGCCTTTGGCGAAGCGATAAGCCTCGTCAGGACCCAGGGTATTGCCAAAAATAAACGCATCCATGGAAAAGGTAGAATGCAGATGGGTATCTCCCCAATAAACCTGCTTGGCGAGAGGCTGATCAGCCACCGGCGAATACTGAGGGTCATTGTTGCGCTTTGGCTGAGACGGCACATAGCCTGTGTTATCCGCTTTGCTCTGCAATTGATCCGGCTGTTTTTGCTCGCATGCCCCAAGCAACATGGCCGCGCAGGCCAGACCCAAGAAGGCTGGTGTTTTAGTGAAGTTCATTGTTTCCCCTCGTTATTATGGCCGATATTAAATGTCGCCCAAGCGAGTTTGTCTATGACATTTCGCGACTTAGGGGTCCAAACCTGGCGCGAATGGTTACTCTCCTGCCTGCTGCCTCAACCATATGAGGAGCGCCAACAAAAGTCCGCCTGCACAAAAAAGAATAGACACTATATGTGCCAATATGTGTATCATGCTATGTATTAACTCCACTATTTAAGAGCAGACTTATGAAAATTCTCAGAACCCCTGACCATTGTTTTGCTGCTATTGAGGGCTATCCTTTTGAGCCTCATTACAGCCTGATTAAAACCCAGGATGGCAGTGAACTAAGAATTCACCATATTGACGAAGGCCCCAAAGGTGGCCCGATTATTCTATGCATGCACGGCCAGCCAGTCTGGAGTTATCTTTATAGTCGCATGATTCCATTTCTTGTTAACGCTGGTATTCGCGTTATTGCTCCCGACCTGCCTGGCTACGGCAAGTCAGACAAGCCGGCAGCGCGAGAAGACTACAGCTACCAGCACCAGGTCGACTGGATGAACCAGTGGTTGGTACAAAATGACTTTAAAAATCTGACGTTTTTCGGTCAGGACTGGGGCGGGCTAATAGGCCTTAGAATGATTGTTGATAATAGCGAGCGCTTTGACCGCGTCGCCATCGGCAATACTGGCCTACCCTATAACCCAGATGTACCCCAGCAAGAGATAGATAAAGTCAGTGCATTTAGAGCGAGCGCACGGAAACTGAATCTGTTCTCTATGTCACGAGAGATCGCCAAGATGAATGGCATAAATAAGGACTCTGGTGTCAGTGCATTTGCCTACTGGCAGAAGTACACCTGGGAGACGCCAGATCTTCCGGTGGGAATCATCGCCTCGTCCAGCATGGAGAGGCGAAACAAGTTATCCATTGCGATGGAGCTATTATTTCAGACACTGGGTCTAGGCAAGCTGTCACCCTTTAGGACCTCAGTATCCAGAGCATTCGAGGCACCCTTCCCCAGCCCCGACTATAAAATGGCGACCAGAGCCATGCCTAGCCAGGTGCCAACTATTCCAGATCAGTCACTTGAGGCACAGAGGAAAGCCTGGGAATTTTTTGAACAGTTTGAAAAACCATTTCTCTGTGTTGGGGCTGGTAATGACCCTATAACCAACGGCTTTGAAAAGCCCTGGCTGAAGCGAGTGCCAGGCACCAGAGGACAGCCCCACCAAAATATTGGCGGCGGCCACTTCTTTCAGTGGTCCAAAGCCGAGGAACTATCTGCAATACTGGCGCAGTTTATCAACAAAAATCTGTGAACTGGGGCCCCATAAAATGTAAACTGCTGGGCAACGAAAGGCACAGCAATCAGCAGCCTCTGCAGCCTGCCACAGAGCCGGCGCAAAACATTTATTGGGAGTGACACTCATGGTTACAACAGCGCGCCTCTGGGCATCTTTACTGATAAT